>NZ_JBGUAX010000018.1 GCF_041821065.1 Egicoccus sp. AB-alg2
CCGTGGCCACCAAGAAGCAGCTCGAAGACGCAGCGAAGGAAGCCGGCCTGGACGTGCCGGCCGGCGCGAACAAGGCCGACCTCGAGGCGCTGTTGGCGAACAACAACGTCACCGTCGAGGACGACGTCGAGGTCGAGGTCGAGTGGTTCAAGGCGACCGACACCGGCGTGGTGTTCGCCGCGAAGAAGGGGACCGCGCTGCATCAGCGTGTCACCTCGAAGCGGAACGCCGCCAGCTACGAGAAGACCTCGAAGCCGGCCAAGAGCCGCAAGTAGGGCTCCGAGTCGTACCGCCTGAGAACCGGTCCGCACCCACGTCAGGAGGACCACGTGCCGCTCTACAAGGACAAGAAGACCGGCCGCCGCCACCGCACCGTCGACGGCTCCCGTCAGGACGCCCGTCTCGCCGCGGCGGACGGCTACGAGCTCGTCGAGGACGCCGACGAGCAGCGCGCCGCAGGCAAGACGAGCGGCCGCAAGGGCAGCAAGACCGAAGGCGAGTAGTCGATGGCACACGCGACGGTCGCCCAGCTCACCGCATGGCTCGCACACTCCGCCATCGCCGCCCCCGCCGACAACGAGGCGGGACGGCTGCTCGAGCGTGCCAGCGTGACGGTGGACCGGGCGACCGTCGCCGCCATCTACGCCGTCAACGACCAGAACGACCCGACCGACGACAAGGTCAGGCAGGCGTTCGTCGACGCGACCTGTGCGCAGGTCGAGTGGTGGCTGGTCACCGGCGACGAGTACGGCCAGACCGCCGGGCTACATCACGTTACCCAAGGGTCCGCGAACATCTCTGGCCGGTTCCCGCGGCTCGCCCCACGCGCCCGCGACATCCTCGTCACCGCCGGGCTCGGTGCTGCTGTGGCGGTGGGGCCGTGAAGCTCGGAACGTGGGCTTACCCGTCGACCGCCTCGGTCGAACCTCCCGCCGGTTCGGGGCCCTATGGCGACGCCTACGGCGACCCGTACGAGATCCGGTGTGCCGTCGATGAGACGGTCCGGCTGGTCCGGGACCCGGCCGGGTCGGAAGTGACATCGAGCACGACGCTGCTGTGCCCGCCTGATGTTGAAGTCCCGTCGGGTGCGCGGGTCACTGTCCGCGGCAGGGTCGCGACCGTGATCGCTTCCAGGTTGCCGGACGCGCCGTTGGGTGGCGTGCGGCAGCGGATCGTGAGCTTGACATGAAGCTCGCCCAGATCACGTTCGAGCTGAAGCGGATCCGCGTCGTCGAAACCGGCGTGTGGTGCGACGGCTGCGCGCTGCCCTCCGCGGTCCGCGTCGAAGCGCTTCTCATCGGCCCGCTGATGTCCGCCTACGTCACCCGCGTGCTCTGCACCGAGTGCGGCGAGTCGAAGGCGGACCGATGACACGGATGAGCCTCAACTGGCGAGGCGCCGCCATCAAGGCAGCCGGAGAGCGCGGCGCCGAACGTGGCCTCGCCCTCGCCGCCGAACACCTCCTCGAAGAAGCCAACCGACACGTCCCCATCGAGGAAGGGACGCTGATGCGGTCCGGGACCACCCAGGTCGACGGGCTGGAAGCCGCCGTGTCGTACGACACCCCCTACGCGATCGTCCAGCACGAGAGGCTCGACTACACCCACGCATCCGGCCGCACCGCGAAGTACCTCGAACGGCCCGCGATGTCCGAGCGCGACGTCATCGCGAAGCTGATCCAACGAGAGATCGCAGCGGCCCTCTCCCGCGGCGGGGGACTGCTGTGAACGTCCCCACCGCGATCGCCCGCCTGCTCGACACGCTCGGCCTCGTCACCTACGACGGGCCCGGCAACGACGTGTTCATCGATGCGATGCCGACCACTCCCGATGTCGCCGTCGTCATCACCGGTTACGGCGGCCCGGAAGCCGACGTCGCAGGCGGCTGGGACCACCCCCGCATCCAGATCCGGGTCCGAGGGACCGCTGACCCGCGCATCTCCCGCAGCCGACTGCAGGCCATCTACGACGCCCTGCACGGCCTGTCCGGCATCACCCTGCCGGACGGGACCTGGCTGGCCGACTGCCACGGCCTGCAGTCCTCCCCCCAAAGCCTCGGCCGCGACTCCAACGGCCGGCACGAGCACGCCATCAATTTCGAGCTCGATGTCCGCAACCCCGCACGTGCCTGAAAGGAACGACCGTGCTCAGTGTCATCCCCGCCCGCGAATGGACCTTCGAGATCTCCGACGGCGCCGCCGAACCAACCTTCATCGAGATCGGTGGCCTCGACAACTTCGGATGGGACCGTCAGACCGCCTCCGAAGAGACCGACGACTTCTCCTCGCAGGGGCAGGGCGCGTCCCTGCCGATGCGACGGGCCAGCACCATCGCCCTGTCCGGCCACCGGCTCGAGGACCCCGACACCGGTGACCGCGACCCCGGCCAGGAAGAGATCGAGACGTCCGCTGAACTGATCGGCGCCGCCGCGGTCCGCGACTTCCAGGTCACCACCCCGGGCGGGAAGGTCGGCACGTTCGTCGGCTGGGCCGAGATGGGCTCGACCGGCGGCGGGAAGAACAACAAGACCGGCTGGGCAGCCACCCTGCACATCAACGGTCGCATCGTCTGGGACGCCTGATGGGCGAGTTCGTCGACTTCGACCAGGCGTGGGCCGAGCAGGCCGCCAACGCCCCGACGTTCAAGGCGTTCGGGCGGACGTTCACCCTGCCGATCTCGCCGCCGCTCAAGCTCACGCTGCTGGCCATGCGGGCAGCCCAGCGGGCCGACGCCGAAGCCGAGGTGGACGAGACGACGGTGCTGGACTCCGCCGCCGCGCTGGTCGGCCGCGACACCGTCAAGGAGCTGCTCGACGCGGGCATCTCCATGGACCAGCTCGGGGACGTCGTCCGGTTCGCCATGGAGTCCTACTCGAAGCGGTCCGCGGGCAGGGCCGACACGGGCCCTCCGACGGCGGGGACGGAGCAGCCCGAGCCGTCCTCGCCCACTGGCGATACCTCGAATCCGACTTCCAGCGGGAGTACCGACTGGATCTCGTGAAGGAGATGGACGTCATGTCGACCCGCCGGTTCTCGGTCCTGCTCACCGGACTGTCGACCGGCGCGACGTGGCGTCAGGCGGCCCGTGACGACCTGAGGGCCCTACAAAACCCGGCAGAAGCGGAAGCGGCGTTCCTCGCCGCATTCGGAGGCTGAGACGATGAGAGGAGGCATGTCGTGGCGCTGACCGTTGGCGAGCTGACGGCCTTCCTCACCCTCGACGACTCCGACTTCGACCGCGGGGTCGACAAAGCCGACTCGAAGTTCGGGAGCTTCGCCGCCGGCCTCGGCAAGGCCGCGCTGGCCGGCGTCGCCGTGGCCGGAGCTGCAGTCGCCGGATTCGCCGCCGTCGGGGTGAAGGAGTTCGCCTCGTTCGAGCGCGGCATGAACGAGGTCTTCACCCTCCTCCCCGGCGCGTCGGCCGACGCCATGGGGAAGATGGAGAAGGACGTCCGCAAGTTCGCGGTCGAGATGGGCGTCACCACCGACAAGGTCGTCCCTGCGCTCTACCAGTCGCTCTCTGCCGGTGTGCCGCCCGACAACGTGTTCGCGTTCCTCGAGGTGGCCCAGAAGGCCGCTGTCGGTGGCGTCACCCAACTCGAAACAGCGGTAGACGGGATCACGTCGGTCGTAAACGCCTACGGCGCCGAGGTCATGGACGCCGGCCGGGCCTCGGACCTGATGTTCACCGCCGTGAGGCTGGGCAAGACGAACTTCGAGGAGCTGTCCGGGTCGCTCTACAACGTCCTGCCCACCGCGAGCGCGCTCGGGGTGGGGTTCGAGGACATCACCGCCGCAATGGCGCAGATGACCGCGCAGGGTGTGCCGACCTCGGTGGCAACCACGCAGATGCGGCAGCTGCTGGTTGAGCTGTCGAAGGAGGGCGGCAAGGCGTCCGACTCGTTCAAGGAGATCGCCGGGGTCGGGTTCGCCGAGTTCATCGCCCAGGGCGGCAACGTCGCTGACGCGCTCGACATCATGCAGCAGGCGGCCGATAACAACGGCGTCGCGTTGCAAGACATGTTCGGATCCGTGGAGGCCGGTAACGCCGCGCTCGCGCTCGCGTCCGACGGCACCGACGACTACCGGGCCGCCCTGGCCGAGATGGCCGAGTCTGCTGGCGCGACCGAGCAGGCGTACGACCAGATGAACCAGGGCCTGGAACGCGCCCGGGAACGCATCGGTGCGCTCTGGGGCGAGCTCAAGCTGCAGGTCGGCGAGCTCCTCGCCCCGTACATCCAGGCGGCGGCGGAGTCCATGATCGAGTCGATCATGTCGTTCGTGACCGGCTGGCAGCAGGGCGCGACCGAGGTCGGCCGCAACGTCAACGAGATCATCGGTGGCGCCCAGGCGATGGGATCTCAGGCTCGTGAGGCGTTCGACACGGTCAAGACCTGGTGGGACGAGAACGGGCCCGTCATCCGTGAGCGGTTCCAGCAGGTGATGGACAAGTCCGTCGAGATGGGCCAGGCGCTCAAGGTGTGGTGGACCGAAACGGCCAAGCCTGCGGTCGACGAGTTCTTGGCCGTCATCAGCGAGCATTGGCCACGGATCGAGGGCATCTGGAACAACCTGGCCACGGTGGTCACCGCTGCGGGGGACGTCATCAGCAATGTGCTCGAGCTGATGCGCCGCGAGCACGACGTCACGGCGGACACCGCAGACGCGGCCGCCGGCAGGACTGTCACGTCGTTCGAACGGCTGGTCGGTGCGGGCGAGTGGGCTTCGTCGAACCTGTCGACGTCGATGGAGGTCCTGGCCGGCGCTATTGATCGCGACTCGGACCGGGTGATTCGGGCGCTGCACAATGCCACGGACGGTGGGTTCACCCGGTTCACCACCGAGTCGGCACGGCAGATGGTGCTGTTCAAGCGGGACATCGAGGAGCGGGTCGGCGAGGTCGTCGGGTTCTTCCGTGCCCTGCCCGGCCGGATCGTGGCGGCGTTCGGCAATGCCGGCGATCTCCTGCGCGGGATCGGCCGACAGATCATCGACGGTCTCACCGCCGGGATGCGTGATGCCTGGAGCAACGCGCGGGACTGGTTGTCCGGACTTGGCGGCCAGATCCGCAATCTGAAGGGCCCGATCGAGAAGGACCGGGTCCTGCTGACCGACATCGGGCGCGAGATCATCGGCGGTCTCGGCCGCGGTATGGAAGACGAGTGGCGGCAGGTTGAGCGGCTGCTGGGGACGATGACGGCGGAGATCCCGCTGACTGTGGACGCCGGCGCGGTCGCTGCGGCGGCAGGTGGACGGGTGCCAGGCGCGGTTCTCGGCGGCGAGCGGGTCATCGAGGTGCACCACCACCAGCCCATCCATGTGACCGGCACCATGATGGACCCGGAGGGTGTGGTGCGGGCGCTGGAGACGGCGACTCGCCGATCCCGCCGCGAGTTCGGGCCGGTGGTATGAACTGGCAGCCGTCCTACGCCATCACCATCGATGGGGTGGATGAGACCACGTTCACGCTCGCTCGGGCGCAGATCGCTACCGGTCGTGGCGGCGTCGATGAGCAGGCGAAGGCCGGCTACCTCAAGCTGACAGTGCACGACGAGTCCGGCACCCGCCCTCGGCCGCGACTCAGGAGCCCGATCACTGTCGACATCGACGCGGGCGACGGGCCGGTTCGGCTGTTCACGGGCACCATCGTCAACTGCCGCACGGCAATGTGGCAGGACGGCGCCCCGGTCAGGTACCACCTCACCGCAGCCGGGCCGCTCGCCCGCCTCCATCGAGGACGCGTCCCGGACGGCGGGTACCCGCAGCAGCGGGATGGGGACAGGGTCGCGGCCGTGCTCGACACGCTCGCCATCGATTGGACCCAGGCCGGGCCGTATAGCTGGGCGTCGTTTCCTGACCGGAGTTGGATCGACGCGGACCCAGTCGGGGTGGAGGTCGACACGCCGGGGCAGTATCTCCTCGCAGGCGACCCGGAGCCGCGCGATGCGGCGTCGGTGGTGTTGCAGGCAGCCCAGGACGGGCTCGGGCAGCTCGAAGAAACGCGGCGCGGCGCCATCCGCTACACCGATGCGGTCGGGCGCCTGACCCGTGCCACCGCGGGCTACGTCGACCTGCCGACTCCGGCTCCCGGCCTGGAAGCGGTCCAGTCCATCGGCGACGTCGTCAACTCCGTCGCTGTCGAGTACATCGACGGGGATCAGGTGGGTGTCGTGTCGGCGCGGGACGAGCAGGCCATCGCCGATCTCGGGGGCGAGGTGCTGCACGAGACGGTGCAGACCCGGCTCGTTAATGCGGGCGACGCGCAAGGTCGTGCCGACCGGTACGTCGGCCTTCGGTCCCGCCCTGCCGTTCGGGTCGAAGACCTGACCGTGCACGTCACCGGCGATCTGGACGTCGGCATGCGGCGGGCCATGTTCGAGCTCGAACCCGGCGCGCCGGTTCGTCTGCGGCGCCTGCCACGGGCTTTGGGCCGGTCGCTGGTCGGGTTCGTGGAGCGTCTCTCGTGGACGTTGACGGGCGGTGCGGCCACGGTCGTGTTGCTGGTGTCGGACTGGCGGCTGTCGGAGCAGGCGCTGACTTGGGGCGGGGTGGAAGACACCGTGGGCTGGGTCACCGTTGACGGGACCATTAGCTGGACAAGGGCGCAGGAGTTGACGAGTGGCTGAGACACCTACCTATGGCTGGCCGACACCGGATGACACGGATCTGGTGCGTGAGGGTGCTGCGGCGATCCGAGACCTGGCCGACGCCATTGACGTCACCCTTGACGGCGAGGCCGATGCCCGTGCCGCCGCGGTTGCCGCGCTCGACAAGCTCACCACCAAGGGCGACCTGCTGGTCCACACTGGTGGCGGGTATGTCCGGCTGCCGGCCGGCGTCGATGAGCAGGCGCTGGTCGTCGATAGTGCGGCCGAGGTCGGGGTGCGCTGGGCTGCCCCGGCCGGCGGCGGGGACGTTGCGGTGGGCACCTACGTCGGCGACGGCACCAACGGCCGGCTGATCGTGCTGCCGTTCGATCCGGTCCAGGTCACGGTCATGGGGGTCTCGTCACGTCGTTGGGCGCAAGCGGTCGTCGGTGCGGGCGGCACGTCGGTGATCGGGCAGAGCACCAGCCACGGCGCGCAGACAGCGGCCGGCGTTCTCGACTGTGCCGCCAACGGTTTCGAGGTGCACAACTTCACCAGCAACAACGGCGTCTACAACGCCAACCAGAGTGGCGAAACCTACTCCTACGTCGCGATTGGAGCCTGACCCATGCTGATCGTCTACCGCATCGACACGGGCGAGATCGTCGACAACACCGGCACGAACAGCCGCTGGCCCGAGGGGCCGCCGGACGACCTCGCGTTCGTCAATACCGACGCGGCCGGCATCGACCGCGACGGACTGGCGCTGCTTCGATTGCACGACCGCGACGACGCCGAGTTGGTGCAGCAGGCGTTGACACACCAGATCATCGTGCAGGATGGCCAGTTGGTCATCGGTTATCCGCACCCCGAACCGGACCCGGTCGAGCCCGAACCGGACCCGGTGATGGAACGGCTTGAAGCGTTGGAGGTCGAAGTGCGTGGCATACGTGAACGTGCCGCCGCCGCCAACGTCGCGAACGCCGACGCGAAGGCTGTGCGTGACGCGGTCGCCGGCCCACGCGGCTGATGGACTCCATGTTCGACGTCGTTGATGCTCCCTCCGGCAGGTCCGACATCTTCGCTGCCGTGGTGGACGGTTCGTCCTACCCGTGGGAACGGCTGGCCCTGTGGCTCGAGCGGACCGCCGGCGGCCGTCTCAGCGTGTTGTGGCGGCCGATGTCGATGCAGTTCACCGGCCAGTGGTGGGCCGCCGGTTCCGCCGCCGACGGCTACCCGCGCGCGTCGCTGGTGCTCAACACAGACATGCGGCCGTCGGCGCTGCCGTTCACCATCGCGCACGAGCTTGGCCATGCCGTCGACTCGGCCACGCTCGGCAACATTGACCGGGCCCGGTTGTCCGAGCTGATGCACCGCCGTCCGCTGCCGCAGCTCGGCCACTTCGATCACGACCACCGCGACGCCGGCCACGCCAACGAGGACTGGTCGTCGCACGCCAACCACTACCCGTCCCGGCTCAACGAGGCGTTCGCTGACCTGTTCGTCGCCGCCTTCTGCCCCGAGCAATGGGAAAGGCGCTGGCCGAGGTTCGTGCACTGGACCGACGACCTCGACGCCTTCCGACGCCTGGTCCTCACCCGCGACATCCCCACCGCCACCGTCACGCCGGACGTCGTGGCGGCCAGCCAGGAGGACGACCCGATGGGACGCTTCGTCGACGTGCCAGACACCGCCACCCACGCCCGCGACATCGAAGACCTGGCGGCCGCCGGGATCATCGCGGGCAACACGGACGGGACGTTCAAGCCCGGCGCGCCAGTCCGGCGGGACCAGATGGCGGCCATGCTCGCCCGCGCGCTCGACAAGGTCGCACCGGGTTGGCGCGGCTGACCGACTCACATATGTCGAGTGGTGGCCTCGACGCTGCTGGGCTGAACGTCGAGACCAGCGCCAACCCGCTGGCGGCGCGCCCGCCGCCTGCAGCGCGGCGAACCCGCCTGCGATCGTGGACGAGCGCGGCGGCCAGGCGTTGTCGCACTGTGCCCAGCCGGCCGTTGACCGTGCGGTCAGGCCCCGCGCGACTTGCCCGGGGCCGAGCGACTCGACCTCACGTCAAGTGGGGGGCGGCGGACCGGGTCACTTCTCCTTCGAAACTGGTGCACGACCAGGAGCCGCCCCCCCGTGTCCCGCTACGACCTGCGATTCGCCGCCCGCCACCCCCTGCGCTGGGTGCGGCACTGGTGGCTCCACCTCGTCGTCGCCCTCACCCTTGTCGTCCTCGCCGCCGCCTGGGACGCCCCCGTCTTCGAGGCCGCATTCGCACCCAACCTCTGGCCGCTCGGCGCCATGTTCGTCGCCGGACTCGTCCTCGCCTCATCGATCGCACCGTTCGAACCGAAGATGCAGGCCACCGCCGGCGCCGCCCTGATCACCCTCGGACTCTTGCGGCTCGGCGCAATGATCGAAGCCCTCTGGGTCGACAAGGCCGACAGCGCACTCCTCATCTCGCTCGCCTGCCACGCCATCGTGATCGCCGCACTCGGTGTGATCTGGCCCTCGTGGACCGCAGCCTGCGGCGCCGCTGCCACCGTCGAAGCCGGCGAGGACGATCGGGGAGTGAGGGGTGCATGAGCTATTCACCCTCGAGGGGCTGGCCACCGTCGGACGCCTGGCAGGCGGGGGCGGCCTGTTCGTGTGGACGCTGCTGTGGCTGCTGCGCCGTGGTGACGCGCTGCAGCGCGAGAACATCGACGAGCTGCGCCGGCAGCGTGACCACTACCGCAAGCGGGCGGAGGCGGCCGAGGCGGAGCTGCGTGGCCGGCTCGATACCGGCGAGATCTTGATCACCAAGCCCCCCGATTCGGGGGGCTCGTCGTGAAGGAGCACCACGTGAACGAATCGACCCGCGCATGGATCTACCGGATCGCAACCGCGACCATCGCCCTCCTGGTCGTGTACGGCATCCTCGACGGTGAGCAGGCCGCCGGCTGGACCCTGTGGGCCGCCGCCGTGATGGCCGTCCCCGTCGGCGCGCTCGCGGCCGCACACACCTCCACCAAGAACGACCAGCCGTGACGTCCTCCCTCGAACCGGGCGACGCCTACGACGACGTCCCCGTCGACGACACGGCCGAACCCGCGGACGCCAACTCCGACCACGACGGCCCCGGCGCCGCCGAGGTCGACCGATGACCACCGCGACCCACGCAGGGTTCCTTTCTCGCGCCACCCTCGGGATGCGGCCACCGAAGTCGATTTCGCGCAACATCGACGCCGCCCGCGGCGGCTGCGCCCTGCACTACGGCGGCGACAACGTCCCGATCGCCAGCCACGCCCAGTGCATTGCGACCTGGCTGTCCTGGCAGCGGTTCCACATGGACTCGCGAGGGTGGGCGGACCTCGCCTACACGCTCGGTGTGTGCCAGCACGGCTACGTGTTCGCCGGACGCGGCGCCGGCCTCCGCACCGCGGCGAACGGCAGCAACGACGGCAACCTGCGCTTCTACGCCATCGTATGGATCGGCGGTGCACGCCAGACCCCCACGGCCCTCGCGCTGGCCGCCATCGACTGGGCGATCGCCGAGCTACGTCGGCTGGGTGCCGGTGATCGTGTCGTGCGCCATGCCGATCTGAACTCCACCGGCTGCCCAGGCGACCCGCTCGGCCGTCACGCGCGCCTGCGGGACCGGCAACCGATCCGCCAACAGTCGCAGGACGCAGTCCCACCGGCGACACCCATCGAGCAGGAGTACGAGATGAAGCGTGGTGACCGCGGCGGCGACGTTCGCAAGATGCAGGAACGGCTCATCCAGCTAGGCCACTACACGGGTCAGCTCGACGGCGACTTCGGGCCGCAGACCGAGGCCGCGGTGCTCGCCTACCAGCAGGAACGACGCCTCGAGGTGACCGGCCGCGTGTCGCTCTGGACCGCCGTGGACCTACAGGCTCGTGCTCACGCGCTGGGTAGCCACCGGTAGTACTTCCCGAGCTGTGAATGAGTCGATCCGCGCCGCACTGCTGGCCGCCGCCGCGTTCTTCGGCTTCAGGCCGACGCCAACAGGTTCGCCCGCGCCGTCGGCTGCAGAGGATCCCGCGGTCACGGCGGATAGGATTGCACTCCGCGCCTTGCAGGGCGCATGTGGGTGGGGTGAAGTTGCTGGTAGTGGCGAAATTCCTACTGCTCGCAATCGCTGTTGTCGCCGGAGCAGTGGTTGGTCTCTCCGAGATTCCGTGGCCGGATGAATACTGGGAAGTTCGCCAAGGCTGGGTAACGGCAGCTCGGATCACGTTGGTCCTCGTCACGGCACTCGAGGCCATCCGAACCGCCGCTGCTGTCTCGCTCCGCCACCATCGGGAGAAGCGGGCGGGTCTTGTTGAGGGTGTTCTGTACTACACCCTTGTTCGCCTGGATGAGGCCACTGCAGATGCGTTGCGTTGGCACGACATCGGGATCCACGTCTGGGAGCTTCCTCGCGTTCCTCGCTGGCCTCGCCAACTGAAGAAGGTGGCACGCGTTCGCATCGAGAACGATGGCCGCGGAGGCACCAACATCAGGTGGACCAGGGGCACCGGTGCCATCGGCATCTGCTGGGAAACCGGCGAAGGGCGCGTCTTCAACGCGTCGGCGCTGATGGCGGTCTCGCGAGACGAGTGGGAAAGCCGCACCGATGAGGAACGGATGGGCCTCGATTGGCGACAGGCGCAGATGACCAAGAACTACGGCGGCATCGTCGTCATGCCGATGCGTAGCAAGAAGGGAAGGTTCCGAGGGTGCGTAAGCGTTGATGGTCCTGAGGGATCTTTCCAGACCTTGAGAAATAAGAAAGTGCTTGAAGTGGTACAGAATTGCGCGTCAACTTGCGCGAGCACCCTGTACCCCTGACTTCAGAAAGCTCAAACATCCCGTCAGATGACGTACCAGAGGACTAGCATCGTGCTGTCGTCTCAGGTGCACTGCACGTGAGGCGACCGAGGAGGCAAGAGTGAGCAACCCAGCACGCAGAAGGCGGAAGAAGTCCGACACGATCATCACGATCCGCACGGTTGACCAGAAGATCTCCCCGGGATTCATCGACGGCATGCGCCGGTTTGGTGTGGACTCCCAGGTTGTAGAGGCAGCCGAGAAGCGCAACCGCGAACTCGCCCAACCGTCCCCGCGACGGTAACCCGCATCAAGGGGGCCCCGGTTTCGGCCGGGGCCTCTCCCTTGTTCGTCGGGTGGCCGGACTTTTGGTTGAAGTGATGCCTTTTTCCATCGCGGGGCGGGCAGTAGCCGGACGTTCGGCGTCAACCTGGCCGAACGTCTAGGGTGTCTGGCGCCGCGGGGGCCGCGGCGCCAACAGGGGAACAGGGGGATCTTGTGCCACGACGTCTTGCCCTCATGCTTGCAATCGCCATGGTGGCCATGCTGCTGCCAGCCAACATGGCTGCCGCCGGCCCGGCCATCGTGGTCGGTGATCTCGAGGTCGTCTACCTCAATCACGGCAACGGCGACACGGCCGTCTACCGCGGCGCGTGCGGAGACGTGGGCATCGTCGACGTGAACGTCGGTGCAGATGGCGCGGTGCTAGACCTGCTTGACCGGTGGGGCGCCCGCGACAAGGTCCGCTGGATCGCCGCATCGCACATGCATGCCGACCACATTGGCGGCATCCGCGCCGTCGCTGAAGCGACCGGCGCCACGATCGTCCACCGCGGCGCACCGGCGTACAACTCGCAGACCTACCGTGACCTGATGGCCTCCGCCGCCGGCCGCGAACACATCGTGGCCAGCGGCGACAGTTTCGACCTCTGCGACGGCACCTTCTTCGAAGTGCTGTGGTCCGGTTCGTCCAACGACACCGCCTCGTTCCCGACCTCGGATGAGAACGCCCGCTCGATGTGTCTCAAGGTCGAACACTTCGAGTTCACCAAGGGCACCTGCGGCGACCTGCTGTCCGCCGGCGAAACGGCGCTCGCATCCACGCTTGGCCGCCTCGACGTCTGGAAGGTGTCCCACCACGGCTCCTCCACCTCCTCGCCCGCCAGCCTGATCGACACCATCCGTCCCGAAGCGGCGGTGCTCACCGTCGGCCGCAACAGCTACGGCCACCCGTCGTCGACCGTGGTCTCGCGCTACACCACCGCCGGCACCACGCTGTTCCAGACCGCCGACGCCACCGGCGCAGCGGTCGATGGCGACATCACCATCACCGCCGGCTTCGACGGCGACTTCTTCATCACGAGCTCGCAGGGCCGCACCTACACCTCCAGCGGCGTGCAGCCGCCCCAGCCGGTACCGGTGGGACCCGCGTGCGAAGGAACTCCCCGCAACCGTTTCCCTGACGTCACCTCGGGCAGCCACGCGTTCGCGATCGACTGCATCGGCTGGTGGGGCGTCACCCAAGGCAACCGCGACGGCACCTACAACCCGACCGGCACCGTCACTCGCGACCAGATGGCGTCGTTCGTGGCCCGCACCATCGAGCTTTCCGGCGGCACGTTGCCGAACTCACCGGCCAACCACTTCACCGACGACAACGGCAACGCCCACGAGCTGCGGATCAACCAGCTTGCCGAACTCGGTGTCGTCGGCGGAGTAGGTGGAGGCCGCTACGCGCCGGCACGCAACGTCACCCGCGCCCAGATGGCGACCTTCCTCGCCAACGCCTGGGAAGCCCGCACCGGCAGCCCGCTACCGGCCGGCCGCGACTTCTTCACCGACGTCGACGGCGACACCCATCAGGCCCGCATCAACGCCGTCGCCCAAGCCGGATTGACCGGCGGAGCCGCGCCCGGAATCTACAACCCCGGTGGAGACGTGACCCGCGCACAAATGGGCACCTTCCTCGCGCGGTTCATGGCCAAGCTCGTCGCCGACGGGCACACCACACATCCGCCGGCGAACCCAGTTCCGATGCCGCCACCGCCGGCACCAGCGCCGCCGCCTCCGGCACCCGAACCGCCGGCCGACCCGGCACCGGGCTGCGTCAACATCAACACGGCGTCGACCGACGACCTGCAACGGATCATCCACATCGGACCTGACCGTGCCGCCGAGATCGTCAGGCTGCGGCCGTTCTCCCGTGTCGAGGACCTCGAGCGTGTCTCGGGCATCGGGCCCGCCCGCATCCGCGACATCATCAACCAAGGGGTGGCCTGCGTCAGCTGACTTGAGCGGCGTCACCGCCCCCGTTGTCGACGTTCGGGTCGGCGGCGGGGGCTTTCCGCTGTCGTCCCCACCAGCGTGTGTAATGCCGCAGGCACCAGCCTCGCGCGTAGTGGACCTCACCACACTCGGCGACGTCGCAAGTACGGCCCGACCGGAACTCCATCACGGGCACTCCGGCCTGCACGTCGCCGTGTGTACGCCAGCGGGCGTAGTGAGCCGAACACCAGCCGCGGGCTTCATGCTCACGATCGCAACCGTCGACGCTGCATGTCCGTGACCCAGCAGGCATCCGCACCTCCGGCAGCGTCAGGCTCGCCACTCTACGACGATCCGGTCCGCGTCGAACCGATTGCGCCCCTTCACGGCAGCTCGGATCACGGCCCGGTCGATGACGGCTCCAACGGCGGCACGCTGAAACTCCAAGTCCAGCCCGTCGTCCCACCGAGCTCGTAGCTGCATGCCGCGGCCGACCCACGGGGCGGCCTGCCGGTTGCGGGTTGTCGCGGCGGCCGCGGCGCGCGCTTGCTCGAGCTGCTGGTCGATGGATGTACGGGCGGTCATCCACTCGCGACGGGAGATGCCGCCGTTCGCCCACATGCCGGCCAGGTCGTCGAGTCTGCCGATCAGCACCCGGATCCGGGCGGCGTGGTCGTCACCATCGTCGTCGGGTCGGCCGAGGGCTGAAGCGAGGTCGGGGGAGTCGAGCGCATCGCAAACCATGTCGGCGAGCAGCTGGTCGGTCGGGTCGGCCAAGATCACGGTGCCGTTGCACCCTTCCGGCTTGGGCGGGCAGGCGTAGCGGCGCCGGCCGTTGGTGGCGATCGATCCGCGCATCCGGCTGTCACAGTTGTGGCAGCGGAGGATGCCTGAGAGCAGGAAGGTCCGGCCGGCGTGGGGGACGGTTCGGGCAGGGTCGGTGAGGACGGTACGGAGCCGGTCGCAGGTGTCGACGTCGAGGATGGCCGGCCACACGCCATCAGCGACGATCTCGCCGCGATGTTCACGTTGGCCGCAGAGCCGCCGTTGCAGCAGCAGGTTCCGTAGCGTCTGCGCGGACCAGGGCCTGCCGGTGCTAGTGGTGAGGGACTGACGGTTCCAGTCGAGCACGATCGACCGGATCGACTCGCCGGCCAGCACACGCGCGGCGGCGTCGACGATCATGTCGGCCTCGTGAGGGACGATGTCGGTCCACCCGTCGGTGAGCCCGAACGCCCGAGGTCCGCCGTGCTTGGGCCGTCCGGCCTTGGCGGACGCTGCCTTGACCGAGCGCAGCCGGAGGCTCATGGTGGCGGACTCGAGGCGGGCGAACGCGACGAGGATGCGGACGATCACGAGGCCGAGCTCGTTGGAGGTGTCGACGGGTTCGTTGACTGAGGCGAGGGTCGCGTCGTGGGTCTCGCAGATGGCCCAGAAGCGTTCGAACTCGGCGGGTGACCGTACGAGCCGGTCGAGCTTCCAGACGAGCACACCGTCGACCTGGCGGGATGCCAGAGCGGTCAGCATCGACTCGTAGCCGGGGCGGGTGACCTTCCGGTACGCGGAGAGGTCGACGTCCTTGAAGACTTCGGCGACCGTCCAGCCCTTGGCGGCTGCGAACGCGCGGGCGTCAGCTTCCTGCCGTGCGGTGGCGGTTTCGGTGCCGTCGGCGTCCTTGGACAGGCGGGTGTAGATCGCGCAGCGTTTCATCGGGTAGATCCTACGGATCGGCTGGGACACGCCACGTGTGTTCTCCACAAGTTCACCGGCGTGAAGTTGACGCTTGCACACTAGGTCGGGATGGCGGCCATGCGAGGCCGCCATCCCGAGCGGCATCAGCCGGCTTCTGCAGTCCAGTTGCCGTCAGCCACGATCTCGAGTGCCAACGAGTCGGGAAGACGCACGGTCCCTTCGTAGCTTCCGATCTCGTTCACAAGCAGCTCCCGGCGTGAGCCGTAGGCCATCACGGCGAAGTTCGACGATCCGGAGTGCGTCAGCGCGAGCCGGCCGGACCCGGTGTCGACGAGCAGTACCTCGTCTCCGCTCCCCGAACTGGTCTCGCTGAGCGTTGGCTGTTCGAACAGCGTGGTGACGGTGATCGTCCATGGGCCGCTTGCGGTGATTTCGAGTTCGGTGGGATCGCCGGTGAAGTTGAGCGGCCGGACTCCCTGGTAGTTGCCGATCTCGTTGACGAGCAGGTCCCGCCCGCCCGTGTCGTCGTGGGCGACGATCGCGAAGTTCGACGAGCCTTGGTGTTCGATCGTTGCGACCAGTGGCCAGTCTGAGACCTCGAGGTCGACGATGTCGTCGCCTGAGCCTTCGTAGACGGTCGGTTCGATCTCGGGCTCGGGCTCGGGTTCGGGCTCCGGCTCTGGCTCTGGCTCGGGTTCCGGTTCGGGCTCCGGCTCGGCTTGGTCGAGTTCGGTCGGTTCCCCGTCGTCCTCCGCGATCTCCTCCTGGACCTCCTCGGGATCCTCGGGGTCGGGCGCTTCCTCGGGCAGATCGTTATCGGTTTCCTCAGGGGCACTCGCTGTGCCGTCGGCTAGCTCTTCGGGGTCGCCGGCGAGAGCTCCGATCACGATGAGCACCACGAAGATGATCAGTGCGATGCCCCACCACCGTTTCCACCACGGCTTCTTACCGGATGGCGGCGGCGCGCTGGGCTGGGCTGACTCCGTTGCTTGCCCACCGCCGGCCGGCGGCGGGGGAGGGTTGGATGGTTGGTCGCTCACTGGTTGCCCCTTTCGAATCGGGTGAGGTTGTCGAGCGCGTCACAAGCGACCGGCCAGGTCACTTCGAACTCGCGCGCGACGTCGTCCGGGCACACCCCGTGCCCGAGATCTGCATGCAGGTCGCAGTACCGCTGAAGGTCGAGCGTGGGGACGAGCCGTTCAGCGGTGATTCGTGCGACGCGTTGTTCTTCGCGGATCCGGTCTGGCCGGAACCGTGGGTGCTCGCCGCCGGCTGCTCCGCCGTCGCGCTGGTGATGTACGAGTTCGTGCGCGAGGGCGTCACGGCGTGCTGGACCGGTCAGGCGACGGTCGATGAGTACAACCGTGCCGTGGCGGTCCCGGTATCGCACAGCGCCCCCCGTGGCGACCGGCAGCCCGTCGACGTACTCGACGAGCACATCAGGATGTTGCTGTTCGAACTCGCGGGCAGGGTCCCACGCCATGCGTCCCCTTCGTGCGGCTGGGGCGGGACCGTGCCAGACGGGTGTGACGCTATCTGTTGCGCAGCCGTCGGACCAGGTTGCGGACTGCTTCGCGGTCCTCCTCATCGAGTTCGGCGATGTCGCCGGCGAGCTGGTCGATCTCGTTGCTGGTGAAGTCGGTACGCGGCTTGGGTTGGGGCGGATGGATGAGGGCGGCAGGGTCGTGCTTGCCGCGTGCGTGCTGGTAGGCGATATCTGCCGGCCAGTCGAGCGCCTGGGCGATGGCGGGCATGGCTCGGGAGCTGGCGGGGTCGGTTTCGCCTCGTTCGAGGGCTCCGAGGGTGGTGGGGGAGACGCCGGCTTCGGCGGCCAGGCGTCGCTGGCTCCATTTGCGGGCGTTGCGGGCGAGGGTGATGGCACGTCCGAAGTCCTGCCACCTTGAGGTGTCGGTCATTGGCATGCCTGCACTCTGGTGCGCCGCAACGCACGAATTCACTGCGTCATATTGCGTCAGGGTATGCGGGTGGGCGACTGACAGCGATGTCTTTCCGCTGCTAGCGCCCCGTTTCGGCCTCTTTGGACGCCTGTCGCGCGACACCGCTGTTATTCGTTTTACCGCACAGCGATGTGCATCAGGCGCTCCTGTCGCGTTCTGATGCATGACGCCGGTTGACGCCGGTCCAAAGTGATGCAACGCTCCGATGCAACAAACCGGAGCGACAGAACGGACCACCGGTGCGCATCAACCGACACGCCCTACGCGAGATCCGCGAACGGTCCGGCCTCTCCGTGCCGGCCCTCGCCAAGGAAGCGGGCTGCCGTCACGGGACGCTCTACGACATCGAGAACGGCAACAAGGGCGCCTCTCCGGAGATGGCTCTGAAGCTGGCTCGGGCGTTGAAGTGCCCGCTCGTCGCGCTGCTCGCGGACCCGGACGAGCACGTAGGGGAGGCGGCCTGATGAGCGCCGCCGAGATCGCTGCCCGCGTCGCGTCCTCGCGCGCTGAGGCCGGCCTGCCCCGTCACGTCCAGGACCCCGTCGTCCTCGCCGACATCGCAGCCCTGCTGCGTCCACGCCTCGGCCTGTCGCGGCCGGCCGCCGCCTCGAAGCCGGCCGGCCGCGACGCCACCGACCAAGCCGCCTGAACCGGGCGGCCGAGCCCGCCACGGCGGGAAGGAGCACCACCAATGGAGAACCAGGCCATCTACCACGCTGCCCGACCGCGGGCAGACATGATCGTCGAGGCTGCCGAGCTGATCGCATCCGGGGTCGCGTCCAAGTTCTGGCTGTCGTCCAGCCAGTTGGACGAGACCGGCACGAAGCTGACGACGATCGCTTTCACGGCGAAGGCGTTCCACGAGTCCGCCGTCGTGTTCGAAGCCGTCGGTGTCGAACCGGACGTCACCTTCGACGACGCCGGTAAGCCCACCGCGACGGCGACTCTGCCTTCGGGGCTGCGTGTCGAGGTTCAGGGCTACTTCGAGTGCGAGCGGATTCACGTCGGTGACGAGACCCGGCCGGTCTACGAGTACCGGCTGCCCGAGCAGCAGACCGCAGACATGGCAGCCGCGTGAGCCCGCTCGCGAGCTGGGCGGTCATGGCCGCGATCGGCGCCGGGGCGTGGCTGTTGTGGCTGCTGCTCCGCCGCCTCGAAGCCCGACACGTGCCGTTCTGCGTCTGCTCCGCCTGCATGGCCGGATCGGTGACGTGGAACCCCACCAACGCGAACGACCGGGCTCAGGTTGGCGCCCGCCCGGTCGTCGCCAGCCGCCCTGATGAAAGGTTCCGACTGTGACCGGCATCGTAACCGGACGCCGTACGACGTCCACGACCGTTTCCCCCAACCATGGTGACCGGCTCGTTGCTGTCGACACCCGCCACGGTCGGTTCTCGGTCCGCTGGCGGGCCGGCTCCACGATCGGCACCGCCGTGGTGACCGTCGAGCAGGACGCCTCCTACTACACCCACGGTGTCCCGACCGCCCGCATGCACGTGGGCCGGCTCGCGGTCTACGCACTCGACGGCGTGTGGCCGCCCTCCCATCTGGTCGCGCTCGCGGCCGCGGTGGACCACTGGGTCTACGTCGAGGAGCAGCTGCAGGCCGAGGCGGACTACGCGGCCGAGCAGGAGCAGGCCCGGGACGAGGATCGGGAGGCCGCCGATGTCTGACCAGACGATCGAGGTGGTCGGTCTCGACATCATCGCGCGGCCGGGTGAGGCGCTGGACGAGAAGGTCCGGCGGGCAGGCCAGGCCAAGGCGCTGACGACGTTCGCGAAGGAGATCGAGGACGCCGCCCGCGAGGATCTGCAGGCCGAGGTGGAGCAGGTCGCGGCGCTGACCGGCACGGGTTTCTCGGCGAAGGTGGATGGGATCCGGGCGACGTTGACGGACCCGCAGCCACGCCCGCGCATCGCCGACCAAGACGCGTTCGACGCGTGGTGGGCGGCGCAGGGCCTCGAGCATGAGGTCCGCGAGACGCTGGACATCGACAATCACGCCTTCCGGTGGATCATGGCGATGCGTGAGCAGTTCGCCGCTGACGCGCCGGAGTCGGGCGCCGACTACGCCATCCCGGCCGACGAGTTCCACAACCTCATCTTCGGTGCCATCACCCCATCGCTGGAACGCGTGCTGCCAGCCAAGCCGCTCGACCACCTGATCGAGTCGGGTCGTGCCGTGATCCGTGGCAACCGTGACGACGGCTACGTCCTGCTCGACCCGTCGACCGGCGAGGCCATCCCGGGTGTGGATGTGGACCCGCCGTCGAAGCCGGTGCTGCAGGTCGTGCCGGACAAGCAGGCGAAGGCCCGCGACGCCGCCATCGTCCGCAGCTTCTTCGGCCTGTCGGTCGAGATCGGGGGTGGCCTATGAGCTTCCAACTGCGCCCCGCCTCCAAGGTCCAGCTCAAGGCCCGCGTGGCACTCGTCGGCCCGTCTGGTGCCGGCAAGACCTACTCCGCCCTCGAAGCCGCCCTCGCACTCTGCGGCGATATCAGCAAGGTCGCGGTCATCGACACCGAACGCGGCTCCGCTGCGCTGTACGCCGACGAGTTCGGCGAGTTCCTTCACGGCGTCATCGACCCGCCGTTCGCGCCGGCCCGCTACCTCGAAGCTCTCGAAGCGTGCACCGCCGCGGGTGCCGAGGTCGTCATCATCGACTCGCTGTCGCACGCCTGGTCCGGCCAAGGCGGCGTGCTCGAGATCGTGGACGACGCTGCCGCCCGCTCTCGCGGGAACAGCTTCGCGGCCTGGCGTGAGGGGACGCCGGAGCAGAACCGGCTCGTCGACACCGTCATGCGCTGGCCCGGCCACGTCATCGTGACCATGCGCGCCAAGACCGAATACGTCGTCGAGGAAGGCGACAACGGCCGCACGCAGGTCCGCAAGCTCGGGCTCGCCCCGGAGCAGCGCAAGGGCATGGAGTACGAGTTCGACCTGGTGGCCGATGTCGACCACGAACACCGGCTCATGGTGTCCAAGTCGCGGTGTGCGCCGCTGCAGGACGCGGTTGAGCGCAAGCCGGACCGGGCGTGGTGGCAGCCGTTCGCGGAGTGGCTGAACCGTGGGGACACGGTGCAGCAGCAGGTAACCAGCCGGCTCGACGAGATCGGGTTCACGTCCGGCCAGCAGGCGTTCATCGTCGGCCGCTACCAGGATGGTGCAGCGGCGCCGGGCGACCTGACCGGCGCGAACGCCGGCAAGCTGCTGGTGCACCTCGGTGACGAGGGGGCGCTGAAGCGGATCCGGGCGGCGCTGCTGTCCGACGACAACCACCAGGCCGTCGAGCCTGACGACTCCCCGGCGGATGGTGAGGGGGACGGGGAAGTCTCCGATCCGTCCGCCGGGGCAACCGACTCCGACGTTCCCCCAACGTCGGACCATGTCGACGATCCCCCGTCGTCGACACTCACCGTGGAGGACACCGCAGCCGCGGCCTCTCCCACCGTTGCAGCGGATGCCCCATCCGCCGGCGCGGTGTCCTCCACGGGCTTCGACTGGCAGCAGCACGCCCGCGACCGTGGCGTCACCAAGCTCGACGTGATGAACGCATTACGGGCGAACTGGGAACGGATGCGGCCCGGGTTCGCATCGGAGGACGCGAAGAAGCTGCCACCCAACAAGTCGACCGAGATCGACGCATGGGCGGCCGGATATCCCGAGATCGTGCGTGCCGTGATCGATGACGTCGCCGACCCGAAGGCGGTGGCGTGATGGGCGATCGCACCCCGCTGACATCGCCGCAGTCGTCACACGATGCGGCCGACCAGCTCGACCGCCTCGCCGTGAAGCTCGAGCAGGCCCGCGAGGTAGCCGAGACCCACGCGACGTTGCGTGACCGGTTCGAGCAGCTGTACCGGCAGGCGTCCGCCCGCGCGCTGATGCATGACGAGGTCCTGACGTTGAGGTCGGAGGACCGTCGGAAGGCTGCGGTCCAGGACTTTTCGTTGCCGCCTGAGGTGCGGGAGATGGGCGCGAAGCTGGCGACGTCGATGGGTCTGGACGGGACGGTCCCGTTGACCGTCGGTGATTTGCGCTGGCTTCGTGACCGAGCTGCTTCGTTGGCCGATTCGCATTCGGCGAAGGCGTACGACGCCCGTGCCCTGGTGGGCGCGTGGACTGTGGTCGCGTCGATGGCGAAGCACGAGATCGAGCTGGGACGTATCGATCGGAGGGCCGCATGAGCGCCCCCAAGATCCGTCTCGCCCCACTCCGTACGGCGGCGTGGACGCGTGCCGGCGACCGCTGTGAGGCGGTGTTCGAGCACGGCAACCGCTGCCGCAACCTGGCCGACGAACTGCACCATCGGATCAAGCGGGCTGCGGGCGGGAACACCCTCGACCGGCTCGCGGTCGACGCGATCGGCGACGGCACGTTCGAGCCGGCCCGGCACCTTGCCCACCTGGTCGCGCTGTGCGCCGTGTGTCATCACGAGGTCGCGCACGGCCAGCCGGCACGTGCCCGACGTCTCGGGCTGGCCGTGTCCGGGAACGTGATCTTCGAGCGTTGGTCGGGCCGCACCTACTACGTGGGGCCGTCGGACGAGTTCCGGGCCCTGTGGCCGGCAGGGGGTGGCGCGCATGACGTGGCGTGAGCGTGCCCTGTGCCAGGCGGTGCCGGAGATGCCGTGGGAGAACGACGGCAAGCCGACGGTGGAGCAGCTGCGTGTCTGTCTCGCCTGTCCGGTGCTGCGCGACTGTGCCGGGTTCGCGGAGTCGGCTGCCTGCAAGGTCGGGGACGACGCGGGCGTGTTGGCCGCGTCGAATCCGACCGACCGGCAGGCGATCCGAGAGGGCCGGCGTTCGTGGGAGGACGTGTGGGCGCGTGCCCGCCGTCGGGTCGAGGTTCATGACGAGCTGGTTGGCCGTCGGGTGGTCCGGTGGATGTTGGTCGAGGCGGGCCGGATGGCGGATCGGGTGGTGTCGGCGTGAGGTTGGTTCCTGGGCAGACGATCGTCACGCCGGCTGGTGCTGTGTCGGTGGCGGGGTGTGATCGGTGGCCGGCGTCTGAGGTGGGCGGCGGGGCGGTGGTGTCGACGATCGACGACGTCGGGGTGACGCGGTTCTTCCGGCGTCGTGCCGGCGAGTGGGTGGAGGTCTGGCATGGCTGATCTGGTGCTGCCGAAGTCCGGCGACCGCGTCCTGTCCCTATGGCAGCCGTGGGCATCGCTCATCGCCCTACGCGTGAAGCGGATTGAGACCCGTGGCTGGTCGACCAGCTACCGAGGGCCGCTCTGGATCCACGCCGCCAAGCGGTACCCGACCCTGGATGACATGCTCGTCGTCGCAGCCAACGAGACGGCATGGAACGCGTGGCATGCGTCGGGGCTGGTCGCCGATGACGGCGAGATCGACCCCGGTCCTCTCGGCGCGATCGTCGCCCGCGTAGACCTGGTCGACGTCCTGCCGATGGTGGACGTCGTCGGCGCCGAGCACCAGACAGGTGCCTACGTCGAGGTGGCCGCGCCGTACCTCGGACTGTGGCGGCCGGGAGCGCCGGTCCTCGCCCGCATCGATGACGAGCGGGCATACGGCATCTACGAGCCAGGTCGGTTCGCGTGGCTCATGGAGGACGTGCAGGCGCTCGACGAGCCAATCCCGATGCGTGGCCGTCAGCAGATCTGGCGGATCCCCGAGGGGGTGGCCGCCAATGGCTGACCGTCTCGGACCCCGCTCCTGCGCCGTCTGCGGGCCGCAGCTCGACGGCTGCTGGCGCTGTGGCGGAAAGTTCGGCCATGTCCACGTCGTCGTCGTGTCCCGCGCTGGGAAGACGCTCGGTCGTGTGGCCGCCTGTGGCGCTCACGCACCCAAGTCGGGGGAGATGCTGCCCGGCGGGGTCGAAGTCGCCTCACGCGCCGCCTTGAGTGATGCCAGCGCCAGCGCGAAGCGCCGTCGTGATCGTGAGCGACGGAAGGCGCAGCGGATGGTGCTGGATCGGCATGCCGACGAGGTGGCGGCGGTGCTCGTCGAGATCCGAGGTGATGCATGACCGCCCGGACGAAGAAGCGGCGTCCCTACCGGGTTGAGCTCATCGGCAAGGGGACGCTCCGACGGCATTCCTACGCAACGTTGCGTGCCGCGGTGAAGGCGGCCCTGGCGGACGCGCAGCACGACACGGACCTGTACCTGACCCAGCACCGTCAGTACGTCGTCGAGCACCACACGTTCGAGGGGCCGTGGCTCCCGATCGAGATCGTCGTCGTTGACGGTGCAGGCAACGAGATCGAGCGGCGCCACTGGCGGCACGAGACCGCGGCGGTGACGTCTTGATGCGGTCCTACACGCTCGAGATCCCGGACATGCCGGTCTGGAACGCCAACTCCCGCGGCCACCACCACGAACGCGCCCGCAAAGTCCGCTCCTGGCGTGACGCCGTCGCATGGATCGCCGCCGCCGACGGCATCCCCGCGCTCGACCTGGTCGAGATCGAGCTGGTCATGATCCCGGCCGACCGCCGCCGCCGCGACGTGGACAACATCGCCGGCGTGTTGAAGCCGTGCATCGACGGGCTGCGCGACGCGGGTGTACTCATCGAGGACGACGCACGGCACGTCCGCGCGGTGACGTGCCGGATCGCACAGCCGCAGCCGGCTCTCACGCGTCACCGGTGGCTGCTGACGGTTCGGCAACTGACGGCCGCCGACGAGGGTGAGGCCGCGTGATCTCGTCCACGTACCTGTTGCCGCCTGCGGGCGGCTCTCTTTGCAGCCGATCCGGAATCACATCGCTGGCATTCCGCAACTGCCGCGTAGCCGATCGACACCGACGGCCGACCGTGCCGGCCGACACCTACTCGACGAGGGAACAGATGGCCTGGGTCAAGCTTGACGACGCGATGCCGCATCACCCGAAGGTGATGGCCGCCGGTGCGGAGGCGTTCGCGCTGGACGTGGCGGGGATCGCGTACTCGAACCGGTTTGGCACGGACGGGTTCATCTCGGACGACATGCTTCCGGCCGCGCTGCCGTGCCTGAAGCAGCCGAAGAAGCATGCGGCCCGCCTGGTGGCGGTGGGGCGTTGGGTCCGCGACGACGGCCGTGGCGGCTGGACGATCCACGACGTGCACGACTACCAGCCGACGGCTGCGGACCAGGAGAAGGAGCGGGCGGAGGCGCGCGAACGAATGCGTGAGCTGCGGGCGAACCGCAAGGGAACCAAGACCAACCGTTCGAAAGATGTTCGCCCGAACACTTCGCGAACAGGTGCTGAACGTTCGCCCGATGTTCGTAACCCCGTACCCGTACCCCCTGTTCCTTCGGAACAGGAACCCCCCTCGCCTTCGGCTCGGTCCCCCCGCGGCACTCGATTGCCTGACGACTGGCGCCCGGCCGACGAACCGGACCTGATCGCTGCGGTCGGCGGCATCGAGGCCGCACGCGGCGAGTACCGCAAGTTCCGCGACTACTGGCAGGCCAAGCCGGGCAAGGACGGCCGCAAGGTCGACTGGCAGGCCACCTGGCGCAACTGGCTCCGCCGCGCCACCGAAGACCGGCCCGGCAGCGGACGGCCGAAGGGTCCGCCCCGCCCGCCCGACGGCGACGTCGACTACCGCGCCGGCTGGCACGGCAGAGAGGCAACATCGTGAGCGAACCGACCCCGATCGGCGCCGAACTCGGCGACCCGCAGCAGCTCGTCGCCCGGCTCCGCCAGGCCGCGGCACGGGCTCCACGCCGGCCCGCACCGCCACCGCCGACGGAAGCCGTCCCAACGCTCGGCGCTCCGCCGCGGGTGCCGCCCCGCTACCACGCCCGCCTCGACGACCTCGAGCAGACCGGCGCGGTCAAGACCGCCCGCGTGTGGCTCGACCGGGTCCGCGAGCAGCCGGACCATGATTCCGGGTTGCTGATCCTCGGTCTACCCGGACGCGGGAAGTCGCTGATCGCTGGGGCGTTGGCGGTCGAGATGGGTGCCCCGCAGTTCGCCCAGTTCTGGCCGACCCCGGATCTGATTCGGGCGATGCAGGGCGACATCGGCCAGCGTGACCGGATCCCGGTCGGTGAGCGGATCCTGCGTCGCCGGCTGTTGGTGCTCGACGACATCGGGGCGGAGCAGGCGACCGACTGGCGTGTCGGGGAGCTGAACGGCCTGCTCGAGGCGGTGTATTCGCGCCGGATGCTGCTGGTCGCGACGTCGAACCTGACCCTCGACCAGTTCGGTGAGCATCTGGGGGAGCGGGCGGTGTCTCGGCTGCACGAGATGACGGACCTGGTCGTCGTCGACGGCCCTGACCGGCGGAAGGCGTGACCGATGTCGTGCTCGAAGATCGGCTACGCGACCAAGCACGAAGCCAAGGCCGCGAAGCGGTCCTGCCAGACCGCTGCAGAAGACGGTTACGGGTGGCGTCAGGAGGGCCGGATCTACCGGTGCGGGTGCGGGTCGTGGCACCTGACGTCGATGCCGCACGCCCGGTTCGACCGTCTGGACGTGCCGTGAGCGCCGCGGTGCAGCTCGAGCTCGATGTGCCGGACGACCCGGTAGGCCGGATGGTCGCGGTGCTGGTGCAGTCGGAGGCGTGGGACCGGCCGTCGGCAGAGGCGTTCGCCCACCGTGTCGTCCCGAAACTCCGCACGCCGTGCGGCTGTGGTGGCCGGGGCGACCGTGCGTGTCGGCTGTCGGCGGGGGACGTCCGGCACGGAACCAGGAACGGCTACAAGCATCAGGGCTGCGCCTGCGCCCGGTGCACGAGGGCGAATGCCCGCTACATCGCTGATCTGCGTGCGAGGAGGCCCGCATGAACCCGAACGACATCCCGACTGATCTGCCGCCCCATCCGGAGGAGGCGAAGCTGCGCCGCCGCGAGAAGGAGCTGGCAGTGACGGTCCGGCGGCTGTCGAAGCAGACACAGCGGGCGTTGGAGGACGGGTCACCGCGGTCGCGTGTGGATGCGGCGGTGTTGCTGGCGCAGTTGGCGAATGTGGCGGCGACGGCGCAGAAGGGGATGGTGCGGGCGATTCAGGATCAGATGGACGCGCAGGCTGGGAAGCCCTACGTGCCGTTCGGGGAGCGGGAGCAGTCGGACCCGGGGTCGCTCGACGAGTGGCTCGACAGGCCACGCAGCGAGTAGTGACGGTTATCGGCCGGGACGGTGTACATGCCGGCATCGCATCGTTGACATTCCCAGCCCGGTCGCTAGCCTCGTTAGCAGACCGGAAGCCGGTAGGGAAGGGCGGGGGTCCGCACGCTCGGGCAACTGAGCCGGCCGCCCCGCAGGTGGCTTGATTGTGACCCGCCTTTCCCTGCCGGCTTCAACCCTTCCACCAGTCGGCGGTCCACCAAGGCATGGCCTGCAAGTAGTCCTCGCCTCCGAGCGACTTGATGCCGTAGCCGAGGATTCGCCCATCGCCGCTGCAATCGATGAGGCGTCCCAGGCGCATCAAGTAGGCCGGCTCATGGTTGCCGTACCTGTCCAGTTTGACGGCGGCGTCGAATGCACCAGCCGCGATGTCGGCCCACTGGAGTAGCGGGGATTCCGCCTGCCCCGCCACGGCGACCTTGGTAGTCAGCCCGTTGCTCCACGCCTCGTTGCCCTGCCTGGTTCGGAGCAGGCCGACATAGTCCTGCAGCAATCGGGGCCGGAATCCCTTGACGCGGGCGAACGTCACCTTGGTCCGGCAGATTGCTGCCGGGTCCGTCTTCTGTTCAATGCGCTGCCGGGAAGCGGTGAAGTAGCCCACGCGTTCGAGCACCAGGCGGGCGGCGAAGTTGTAATAGCCCACGGTTGAGCGGGCGAGATGGGTGTTGGGTTGGATCGCTCGCTTCGGCACAACCACGAAGAGCAAACGGATCGGCAGGCCGGACAGAATCTGCGCAGCGTAGGTGCGTAAGGCGTGGTCCTTCATATTCTTCGACCAATGGAGGACGCTACCGGGTGGCTTGCCCGCTTCGCGGACGAGATCCGCCAGGGCTTCGCCGAGAACCGTCGTGTTCGCATCCCGGCACAGGACCGCAGCGAAGGCGAAGTACTCCGACGAAGAGGGTTTCATCCCCCGGTCGCCGGTTTCGTCCACGTAGGCGCGCAACAGATGCGTCGACATCGCCTTCCCCTTTCCCCGCCACCAGCCTAGGCGCGATAATGCCCGTTCCCGGCTACCTCTCACGGCCGAGTTCGGCCTGCAAGTCTTTCAGGATTCGAGCCAATCCTCCTACAGCGACCGTTTGGTCTTCCTGTGCGCGGCGTAGCTGCCGCAACTCCGCCAGCACCAGCCTGATCAACTCTTCTGCCTGCATTGTCCAGTCCTTCGATTACGTGCCGCCCCATAGGCAGCACAAGCCCTGTCGCCCCTCGAGGTGGGGGCGCTGCGCGTGAGCGCGAGGTGGCTCCTACGGACGTGGTCCGCGTGCGCGCACGCTTATGACCACCGATGGGAGCTGGGGTGCTGCCTGGCAACGTCGTTCCGCCGATGCACGCACGAAGCGAACGCCGGACGCAGGCGCGGCCAGTGTCGCATCCTGACGCCGACAACGCGAGCACCCACGCACCAGCTCCTCGCGCAGCGGCGTGAGCGGTTGTCCGGCGTGAACACCAGGCACGGTCAGTCAGGCGGACGGCCTGGTCCACCGCGAAGGCATGGCACCGGCCTGTCTCGAAACCAAGAGCAGTCCGGGTCACGTGCGGCACGACACTCGCCGGCATGATCTCACGTGCGTTGCAGCGTGCCCTTGACGGCGCGACCTTCACCCTCGACCTGTTGGCGTGGTGTGCCGGTGTCCTCCTGGTCCTCGCCCTCGTAACCGCGGCCGTCCTCACGGTCTGGGGGGCGACTCAGGCGGTCCGCCACCGCGTCCACGTCGCTCTCACCGCTCGGCGTCTACGCCGACAAGCAGGCTGACGTGTGGGCAAGCGCGGAGTCCCACTGACCGACAACGAACGTCAACGCATCCTCGAGCTCGTCCAGCAAGGCAAGAGCTACGGCCAGGTCGCCCGCGAAACCGGCCGCTCCCAACAAACCGTCGGACGCATCGCCCGAGCCGCCGGGGTGGCCGTGGATCAGTCCAACCTTGCGCGCGTGGTGAGGGCGCAGGAGACGCGGCGTGCGTATGGGGCGGAGGCGCGGGCGGAGCGTCTGGCGAAGTTGCATGGCCGGATCGACAGGATCATTGATCGGATGGGGGAGCCGCACACGGCGTTCAGCTTCGGGGGGAAGGACAACGATTACAACGAGCGGCGGTTCGATGAGCCGACGAGTGATGCGTTGCGGCAGTACGCGGCTGCGGTGGCGCAGCTGGTGCGGGCTGAGGTTGACATCTTGAAGTATGACGAGCGTGGGGATGACGACTCGGCGGATGTTGATCGCTGGCTCGACCACGTCACGGGGGCTTCACCGTGACTCGTCGCCTACACCCGGTCCGCCGCCGTCCGCGGCCCTTCGAGGTCATCACACCGGCACACCAGAGTGACGGCAGTCTCCTCGAAGCCGCTATCAAGCGACGAGCCCAAACTCACGATTCGCGACCGCACCACTGTGTCGCACTTCACACACGTCTCGCCGACCTCTGGCATGGCAGGCTCCTCCCGTGAGCGTCGCCCCCCTTGTTGGGAAGCAACTCGCGTCCGTCCAGCATGCCACGGCACGCCTCAACATCTGGGAAGGCTCCGTCCGCTCCGGCAAAACCATCGGATCCATCCTCGCCTGGCTCCGCTTCATCCGCACCGCACCGCCCGGCAACCTCCTGATGGCCGGCCGCACCGAACGCACCCTCGAACGCAACGTCGTCCACCCGATGCAAGACATGCTCGGCCGCAAACGTGTCCGGTTCGTCCGCGGCGCCGGTGAACTCTGGGTCTGCGGCCGACGGATCTACATCGCCGGAGCCAACGACGAACGGGCCCAGGAGAAGATCCGCGGCCTCACCCTCGTCGGCGCCTACGTCGACGAGGTGTCCACGGTCCCTGAGTCGTTCTGGTCGATGCTGCTCACCCGCCTATCGATCGACGGGGCACGGCTGTTCGGGACCACCAACCCGGACAACCCGCGGCACTGGCTGCTGAAGGACTACCTCAACCGTGCGACGGTGACGATCGACCGTGACGGCCAGATCCTCGGTGGTGACGGCGCCGAGCTGCTCGACCTCGCCCGCTTCCGGTTCACCCTCCACGACAACCCCCACCTCCCTGCCGCGTACATCGCCAGCCTCGAGCGCGAGTTCGTCGGGCTGTGGTACCGGCGGTTCATCTTGGGCGAATGGGTTGCCGCCGAGGGCGCGATCTACGACATGCTCGACCTCGACGGCGACAGCTCCCACGTCGTCGACCAGCTGCCCGACGTTCACGACTGGTGGCTGACCGTCGACTACGGCACCACCAACCCGTTCGTCGCCCTCCTGATCGGCGAACACACGGACGGCCTGGTGGTCGCGCGGGAGTGGCGGTGGGATTCGAGGGCGCAGCGCCGTCAGCTCACCGACGGGGAGTACGCGACGAAGCTGCAGTCGTGGGTCGACGGCGGCGCCGACGGCCTGGCCATGCCGCCCGACGTCAGCAAGGTGTTCGTTGACCCGTCCGCAGCCAGCTTCATCCGGCAGCTGTACCGCGACGGCTGGTCAGGCGTCACCCCCGCCGACAACACCGTCGAGGACGGCATCCGCGAAACCTCATCGCTGCTCGCGGCGAGGCGGCTGACGATCCACCGGTCCTGCTCGGGACTGCTCGACGAGATGGCCGGCTACAGCTGGGACCCCAAGGCACAAGACCGCGGCGAAGACGCGCCGCTGAAGCAGGACGACCACGGCCCCGACGCCCTGCGTTACGGGGTGCGGATGCTGCGGCGGGTCTGGCGCCGCTGGCTCGATAGCTGATCGCTATAGCCTCGGCATGAGGTGTTGGATCGCCTTCTCCGTGGCGTCGAGGAGGCGCTCGAGCAGGGGGCCGACGGGCGCGGCAGGAGCCGGCGTGTCGAGTCCAAATACGATGTCGAATCGCACATCGTGGTCTGTCCTGAAGTGAGAGTCGGCAGGCTGTTTGCGCGCTTCGGCTAGCACGCGAAAAACCACTGCTTCGTCAAGCACCGGAACCTCGATGTTCTTGGGCTGCAGGACGATCGGATCCATCGTGATGGGGCTGTCACCCTCCTCGAACCCTCTGAAGGTCATCCGAAGGCCGATGCCTGTACTGGCTGACCCAACCACAAGCAGCAGCCGGTGCTTGTCCACGATGTTGAGCCGGTGGAGCAGCCAAAGGTCCTCGTTGCCGTCCCGCCAGGGACTAAGGCCACGAACCATCTGTCTGGCCTCCGGGGCGCCCCTCAGAGCTTTGCGTGCGCGGTCGCCGAAGCTTCGCTCTTTATCGGTGATGGGGAAGCAAGTCCACTCGTCGGGCTGACCTTCTTCGGCGACGAGTGCCCAGGCGACATGGTCCAAGGCGCTGCGAAGGTTGTGCACGATGTCACCCGCGAGGGCGCTCCACTCCAAGGGTGGTTCGGCCGACACTCGGACGCGTGTCACAAGATCCCCGTTGGGTGCCTCCGCGGCTTCAAGGGTGTACGGCCTCTCACGGAAGAAGCCGTTCATGGCCTCGCGAAGCTCTGAAAGCAGGAAATGGGCCCTCTGCAGCTTCACCGTGAAGCCCGGTTGGGGCGTAGAGCCGTCCATCCTCGGACGATAGTCGGGTCACAGGCGGGTCGAGACTCGTCCCATGACCACCACCCGCGCGCTCCGCCGCCTCGCCATTGAAGCGCTGGCCGGCAAGACCCTCGTCCAGGCCGGCCTCGCCGCGCCACCGCCACGGTTCCGCCCCGTCGCCGATCCGGTCGTGGAGCTGACCGCCGACGGGTGGCTGGCGTCCGGGCGTGACGCCGAAGACGACGGGCTGGTTCGCTGATGCCGCTTCCCGAAGACCCCAAGGCCCCGTGGCCCCCCAAGGCAATGAAGCCCATCCTGCGTGACATGCAGGAAGCCGACGCCTGGTTCTCAGGTGACGTTGATCGGCTCCGCAACTTCTACGGCACCACCGGGACCGGCACGTCCTCCCACCTCCCCGGCTTCGCCGGAGGTGCACCCGGCAAGGTCCGGTTCTGGCCACGCCGTGCTGCCGACCGGGCCCCCAACCGCACCCAAATCCATGTCCCCATTGCCGCAGACATCGCGTCCACCTCCGCTGATCTGCTGTTCTCCGAGCAGCTCCGGTTTCCGATCCCTGGCGCTGCGGACGGCGGCAACCGTGCCGCGTCCGTGACGCAGGACCGCCTCGACGTCCTCGTCGACGAAGGCGGGATCCTCACCTCACTGATCGAAGCTGCCGAGGTCTGCTCGGCCCTCGGCGGCGTCTACATCCGGGCCGTGTGGGACGACCGCGACCGGCTCCCGATGCCCACGTTGACCGTCGTCCATGCCGATGCTGCGTTCCCTGAGTGGCGGTGGGGCCGCCTCTCCACCGTGACGTTCTGGACCGTCCTCCTCGACGAAAACGGCAAGGTATGGCGGCACCTCGAACGTCACGAACCTGGTGTCATCCTCCACGGCCTCTACGTCGGCGAACGTGACACCCTCGGCAAGCGCGAGGCCATGTCCGCGCATCCGCACACCGAGGCGCTCCTGGACGGCGACGACCGCACCTACGACGAGTCGACGAAGATCCTCACCGTCGAGCTGCCCGACTCGCTCCGCAACGAGCTGACCGTCCGTTACGTCCCCAACGTCCGCCCGAACCGCCGTCACCGGCACACGCTGCACGGCCGGTCCGACTACGACGGCACCTACAGCCTGATGGACGCCCTCGACGAGACGTGGTCGTCGTGGATGCGTGACCTCCGGCTCGGTCAGGCCCGTGTGGTCGTGTCCCAGGACGCGCTGACCCCGAAGGGCCGCGGCAAAGGGGCCACGCTCGACATCGACCAAGAGGTCTTCACCGGCCTCGACATGGAACCCACCGTCGACGGCAAGCCGATGATCGAGCAGATCCAGTTCGCCATCCGCACCAAAGACCACGCCGACACCGCGTTCGCGCTCGTCGAACGGATCGTCTCGACCGCCGGCTACTCGCCCCAGTCCTTCGGGCTACACATCGAAGGCAGAGCCGAGTCCGGGTCGGCCCTACGCATCCGTGAGGGAAAGACGCTCAGGACCGGCGGCCGCAAGCAACGCTACTGGACCCCCGAGACCGTGGACCTGCTCGAGGTGCTCCTGGTGCTGGACCGTGACGTGTACGGCTCGCCGGTAGAGCCGGACCGTCCCGCGATCCGGTGGGGCGACTCGCTGGTCGATGATCCGCAGGAGCAGGCGACCACGGTCGAGATGCTGCGCCGCGCTCAGGCAGCGTCGATCCGGACGCGGGTGCAGATGGTGCAGCCGGAGCTCGAGGGGCAGGCGCTCGAGGACGAGGTGGCCCGCATCCAGGCGGAAGAGGGCGTGACAGTGACGGACCCGACCGGGTTTGGTGACTGACGTGGATGCCGAGAGCCACCGTCGCCGGTACGTCACCAACATGGGCCAGATGTTCGCCGGCGTCCACCGGTGCGCCCGGCCCGGCGCGCCGGTCTGCCAAGCGTGTTGGGCGCGTGCTGGGATGACGTACGACCAGCTCCGTGCACGGGCACCTGTGGGTGCCGCCTGATGTGCCCGTCGCGGCGGGCGTAGGGTCTCAGCATGCCGATCTCGCCGCACATGGCCGAAGACCTCGCCAAGGGCGTCGCCGACATCATGGTCCGCGCCGAGGTCACGATGCTCGAGCAGGTCGCCCGCCGGGTCGAGCGTGGTATCGATCAGCCGGGATGGGCGGAGTCGAAGCTGACCGAGATCCAGCAGCTACGCGCCGAGGTGGAGGCCGAGGTGGCCCGCGCCCTCGGTGAAGCTCGAGAGGCGACCGAGGAGGCGGTCCGACACGCCTACAACCGTGGTGTCGCGACCGCTGGGTCTGATCTCGAAGCGATCGGCGTGTCCCGCGAACTGGCGTACGGCCGGGTCGACATGGCCAAGGTCCGCGCCCTTGTGGCCGAGACGGTCGGCCTGGTCGAGCAGACCCGTACACGCATCCTCCGTGCGGTCCCTGACGTCTACCGGGACGTGATCGCCAACGCCTCCGGTGACGTGCTGGCCGGCACGGTGACCCGCCGGCAGGCCGCGCAACGGACGTTGTCGGACTTCGCCCGCCGTGGCGTCACCGGATTCCAGGACCGCGCTGGCCGATCGTGGGATCTCCCGTCCTACACGGAGATGGCCGTGCGCACCGGCACCGGTAGGGCGGTGGTCCAGGGGCACGTCGACCGGCTGGTCGAGCTCGGCCAGGACCTGGTGATCGTCTCGGACGCTCCGCAGGAATGCGTCTTGTGCCGGCCGTGGGAAGGCCGGGTGCTGAGCTTGACCGGGCAGACACGCGGGGCGGTGCGGGCGGAGAACCTGCGTGGTGACGGGACCGTGTCGGTGACCGTGAACGGGACGTTGGACGAGGCCCGCGGCGAGGGGCTGCAGCATCCGAACTGCCGGCACACGATCGCGCTGTATCAGCCGGGCGTTACCCGGCCTATGAGCCAGCGCGACACGGCGGATCCGCAGGGCGACCAGGACAGGCAGGAGCTACGGCGTCTGGAGCGTGGGGTGCGGGAGTGGCGACGTCGTGAGGCCGTCGCGATCACCGATGATGAGCGCAGGCTGGCGCGGGACAAGGTGGGCGAGTGGGAGGCACGCCGGAAGGCGCAGGTCGCCAGGGTGCCAGCGTCTCTGTCGTACTCGGGAGGGCGGGCAAGGCTCGGAGCCCGTTAGCTACTTGGCGTCCTTCAGAGCCAGCGCGTCGCGGATGAGTGGACCGATGTTCACGCGAAGCTTCTGCGGCTCGTAGTCATCGTCCGGTGACAACTTCCGATGCGCCTCTTCGATCTCGCGGTTGAGTTGATCGTTGAACCGCCAGATCGGTTCGATCTCGGCATAGCCCGCGGTCGACGCCATGCCGTTCAGCGCGTACTCGTCGCCATCGGGCGTTCGGAAGATCGCTCGACCGGCCGGCTCGTACCGCAGCCAGCCCCCCTCGATGGTGAGCGGCCAGCTGTCGCCGTAGTCGTCTCGGGACACGGCCCGCATCCTCGGCGACACGATCTCCTGGAACTTCCCCTTCAGGGTGGACGCCTCCCGCATCTCGCGGAGGGCGTCGTCTGTGGCGCCCATGTGGCGCTCCTTTCGCACGTGCATCGACGGTAGCGACCGGTTGTGACATCGAGCCGTAGCCGGGTCACAGTGGGGCGCAGGCTGGGCGCACCGTCTACGTGCGAACCAGGAGCTGCACCGTGCGACACCTCACCTCTGGCCGTCCTGGCCACCGCCAGCCCATCACCATCACCGACCCCGACACCGGCCGCAGCTACTTCGTCCCCCAGGGCGGCGACGAGGACGACGGCGACGAAGATGGTGACGACGAAGGCGACGGCTCCGAGGAAGGCGACGGTGAGGAGTCCGAGGAGGAGGGCTCCGGCGAGGGTGAGGGCGAGAAGACGTTCACTCAGGCCGACCTCGACAAGGCCATCGACGCCCGCATCGCCCGCGAACGCAAGCGCCACGAACGCGAACTTCGGCAGGCCAAGCGCCAGGCCGGCAAGCAGACCGACAACGACGGCAGCGACGACGCCGACAAGAAGGTCACGGCCGCCACTGCTCGCGCGGTGAAGGCCGAAGCTCGCGCCGCCGCGATCGCCGCCGGAGTCTCCAAGGACCGCGCCGCCCGGTTCGTCGGGCTCGCCGACCTCGATGACATCGACAGCCTGCTCACCGATGACGGCGACGTCGACACGGACGCGATCGAGGCCCTGGTCGACGACACCCTCGAGGAGTGGCCCGAGTTCAAGCCCGCGGAGGGCAAGGGCAAGACGGGTGCGTCCGGATCGGACGGCCACCGTGGTGAGGACAAGCAGACCAAGGTCTGGACCCGGGCGGAGATCGCCGAGCTGGACGACGTCGAGTACGAGAAGAACCGTGAGGAGATTCAGCGGCAGATCCGCAAGGGCCTCGTGAAGTAGCCGGGTCACAGCCCGGCCGACACTGGCCACAGCAGGGAGGCGCGGAGCCAACCGGGGCTCATAACCCCGGCCCTGCGGGTTCAACTCCCGCCCCTGCAACCACGCTGACACCGAGCGCATCGGTGGGCGCCGACGGGCGAAAACCGGGGTCCACGCCAGGACGGGAAACACGGCGACCGACACCCGAACCGTCCAGGAGAGCCCACCGTGCTCGCACTTCTCGCGCTCATCCTCGGGGCCATCACCGCACTGCTCGGTGGGTTCCCGACCATCGCCGCCGCACTCGCCTTCGCCGCGGTCGCACTCATGCCCGCCCCCATCAAGGGCGTCCGCTCCCGCTTCGACCTCGCCGCCCAGACCGGCGACATCTCGAGCTTCGTGCCCGAGTTCTGGATCCGGGAGCTGCTCCGCAAGCTCCGGCACGCCCACATCTTCGGGCAGCCCAACGTCGCCAACCGCAACTACCAGGGCACCATCTCGCAGGCCGGCGACACCGTGACCATCAACCAGGTCGGCGAGGTCACGATCAAGGACTACGAGCGGGACGACATCGACCCGCCCGAGGAACTGTCCACCGAAGCCCGCCAGCTCCTCATCGACCAGGAGAAGTACTTCAACTTCATGGTCGACGACGTCGACGCGGCCCAGGCTGCCGGGTCGGTGATGGACGGCGGTATGGAGTCCGCCGCGTTCCAGCTCCGTGACGTGGCCGACCGCCACCTCGCGAGCTTCCACGCCGACGCTGCCGCCGCCAACCGGATCGGCACCGACGTCGACCCGGTGTCGATCTCCGACCCTGCTCACGCCTACTTCTACCTCAACCGGCTTGCCCTCAAGCTCGACAACGCGGGCGTGCCGTCCGAGGGCCGCTACGCGGTCCTGCCGACCTGGTTCGCGTCGCTCCTGTCCCTGGACAAGCGGTTCACCTCCGCCGGCGACTACGGCGGCGGCAACAGCCCGCTGCTCAACGGCGAGGTCGGGCGTGCGGCCGGGTTCAACCTGCTGACGTCCCGCAACGCCCCGTCTGGCACCGACGGCGTGGACACCGACAACGACAAGGTGATCGCTGGCCACCCGATGGCGCTGTCGTTTGCCGAGCAGATCAACAAGGTCGAGGCGTACCGGCCCGAACGCCGCTTCGGCGACGCGGTCAAGGGCCTCCATGTGTACGGCGCCAAGCTCGTCTACCCGGAGGCGTGGGCCGTCGGCTCGTTCGTCGACGGCGT
>NZ_JBGUAX010000019.1 GCF_041821065.1 Egicoccus sp. AB-alg2
ACCGCTCGGGACGCCGCGATCACGGCAGCGGCTGGGCGGTCAGCTCGACGACCGTGCCGTCCACGACCACGGCGTGGTAGGGCTCGTAGAAGCTGGCTTCGCCGTCGGCGTTCACCTTCACGTGCCGCGACCATTCCTGCGGGCTGACCACGCGCTGCGCGCCCTCGTCGTCCACCAGCGTGATCACCACGTTGCCGGCCATCGGCAGGGTCTGCAGCGCGGGGTCGGGGTTGACGACGAGCTGGCCGACCGGCGCGTCGGTCGACGAGTGCCCGGCCGCGCGCGCAGCGGCCTCGGCCTGCGCGCCGGTCGACCAGGTGGCCTCGTCGAAGGTCACGGTGGCCGGGAAGCCGGTCGCGTCCACGGCGTGGACGAACCCGAAGGTCCGGACCCGCCCGTCGACGGTGGTGTCGTGCACCTCGACGTCGAGGTCGGCGGTGGCGGCGGCCGTGGTGGTGTCGACCTGCAGGGCGCCACACCCGGTGGCGAGCAGGCCGGCGACGGCGAGGCAGGCGGACAGCAGGCGACGGCTGGGCATGGCGGACCCCGTGGTGAGCGGGTGCGCTCACGTCGAGCGCACGGACGTCCGCTCCGACGCGCGACACCCGACCGGGGTTGCACCGGGTTCGCGCCGCGTTGCCGGTCCGTGTCGTGAAGTCCGTGCGGTCAGGCGCGGACGTCGCGACGCCCGGCGAAGGCCCGTCCCAGCGTGACCTCGTCGGCGTAGTCGAGGTCGCCGCCGACCGGCAGTCCGCTGGCGAGCCGGGTGATGCGGACCCCGAGCGGCTCGAAGAGTCGCGAGAGGTAGGAGGCGGTGGCCTCGCCCTCCACGTTCGGATTGGTCGCGATGATCAGCTCGTCGACGGGTTCGTCGTCCAGACGCCGGACCAGCTCACGCACGTGCAGGTCGTCGGGGCCGATGCCGTCGATCGGCGAGATGGCGCCGCCCAGCACGTGGTAGCGGCCGCGGTACTCGCGGGTGCGCTCGATCGCGATGACGTCGCGGGCCTCCTCGACGACGCACAGCACGCTGGCGTCGCGCCGCGGGTCGCGACAGATGCGGCACTCCTCGGCCTCGCTGACGTTCCAGCACCGGGCGCAGAAGCGCACCGTGTCCTTCACGCGTGTGATCGCGTCGGCCAGCCGTTTGGCGTCGACGGCGTCGGCCTGCAGCAGGTGGAACGCGATCCGTTGGGCGCTCTTCGGGCCGACCCCGGGCAGGCGCCCGAGCTCGTCGATGAGGTCCTGGACGGCACCCTCGTACATGCAGGTGTCCTCCGGGACGACGACGGCGTGCGAGTACCGCCGAGCGTATCCGTGCGGCGCCCCCGGTCCGCCCACGCACCGCGCCGGAACGGGTTCCCGTCGTATGCACGGGAAACCGTGGCCGCCAGGACCCCGCGGGCCACCGCGCCGGAACGGTTTCCGTCGTATGCGCGGGAAACCGGCGTCGCGTGCCCCCCGCCGAACACCGCGCGGGGACGGTTTCCGTCGTATCCGCGGGAAACCGGCGCCGAGGTCAGGCGGTGCCGGGGGCGGGGCGCTCCTCGAGGAGCTCGGCACCGAGCTCGCGGGCCAGCAACTCGTCGGTCTGCGCGGCCTCGACCGTGGCGGGCAGGGCCGCCTCGGCCTCGCGGACGTCCTCGACCTCGGCCGGCGTGGGGCCGTCGTCGAGCACCGGCGTGCGGGCGTCGTCGGGCGTCACCGACGGGGGCACCGGACGACGGCGGTCGTCGTCCCCCTCGACGACGACCTCGATGCGCAGGCGCAGGCCGCAGGCACGCTCGATCGCTTCCTTGAGCGTGTCGGCGAACTCCGCCTTGCTGGCGTTCTGGGCGTGGAAGGACGCGTAGCGCTGCCCGTAGCGCAGGGTGACGATGCCGCGCGAGACGGCCGTGACGGTGGCGGGCAGGAACACCGCGTGGCTGCGGCGGCTGCGGTTCTTCACCAGCTCGAGCACGCCGTCCCAGTGCCGCTGCAGCAGGTCGAGCTCGTCGACCTGCTCGGACCCGGCCGCCGGCGTGGCCGTGTCACCGTCGCGGGGCGCGGCGTCGTCGACCGGTGGCGTGGCGCTGCCGGTGTCGTCGGTCGGCGGCGTGGCCGCGGGGGCCGGCGTCGGGCGCTGCCCGGCAGAAGACGTCGAGGTGGCAGCCGCCTCGTCTGCAGCGGCGGGCGCGCCGGTGGCCTGGCTGCGGGCACGGGCACGGGCCTGCAGCGGGGTCTCGCGACCGGTCGCGCCGGGAGCCGACGCTGCGGCGGCTGGCCGCGACGCCTCCCCATCGGCTGCCTTCGGCGATTCCGGCGTGGACGCCGGTGGTGCTCCCGCGCCCGCACGCGGCGCCGCTGCCCCCCTGGACGGCGCGGCGGCCTCCGACGGTGCGACGCTCTCGGACGGCGCGGCGGAACGGGTGCCCGCCGCCCCGGCAGCCGCGCCCCCGGCAGCCGACGCCCGGGCGGGCGCCACCACGCCGCCGGACTCCAGCCGGGCCACCCGGTCGGCGAGCCCGGCCACGTCCCCGTCCGCGCCGGGGACGGCCAGCTTGGCCAGGGTCAGTTCCAGTGGCAGTCGCGGCGAGCCCTGGCGCTGCTCGACGACGGTCTGCGCCAGCAGGTCGACGGCCCGTAGCAGCGACTCGCGCGGCAGCGCGGCGGTCTGCGCCTGCAGCTGACGGCGACGCTCGTCGGTGGCGTCGACCAGGTCGGGCCGGTCGGGCGCCACCTGCAGCACCAGCACGTCGCGCAGGTGCTGGACGAGGTCGAGCGTGAAACGCCGCAGGTCGTGCCCCTCGTCGAGCAGGCCCTGCACCATCGCCAACAGGCCGGCGAGGTCCCGGCCCGCGACCAGCTCGACGGTCTCGAAGACGCGGTCGGCCGGGGTGTGACCGAGAACCTGCGCGACGGCTTCCGCGGACACCTCGGTGCCCGCGAACGCCAGCACCTGCTCCAGCACCGACTGCGTGTCGCGCAGCGAGCCGTCACCGGCGCGGACGATCGCCTCCACGGCGCCGTCGTCGATGGTGTAGCCCTCGGCCTCGCACAGCCGCCGCACGTTGCCGGCGACCTCCGGGGCCGACACGCGGCGCAGGTCCAGCCGCTGCACCCGCGAGAGGATGGTCGGCAGGACCTTCTGCGGGTCGGTGGTCGCCATCGCGAACAGCACATGGGCCGGCGGTTCCTCGATGAGCTTGAGCAGCGCGTTGAACGCCGCTGTGGAGGCCATGTGGACCTCGTCGAGGATGTAGACCTTGCGCCGCGCCCGGGCCGGGGCGTACAGGGCGCGGTCACGCAGCTCGCGGGCGTCGTCGACGCCGCCGTGCGAGGCCATGTCCAGCTCGATCACGTCGACCGAGCTGCCGTCCGCGATGGCCGTGCAGTGCTCGCAGGTGCCGCACGGGGTGGGCGTCGGGCCCTCCTCGCAGTTGATGGCCTTGGCCAGCAGCCGTGCGGTGGAGGTCTTGCCGGTCCCGCGGGGGCCGGTGAAGAGGTAGGCGTGGTGGAGCCGGTCCTCCTCGATGGCGTGCACCAGCGTCTGGATGACGTGCTGCTGGCCGACCACGTCCGCGAAGGACTGCGGGCGGTACTTGCGGTACAGCGACACGTAGGCCACGCGCATCACCCCGAGGGAGACGGACGAAGAACGAGGCGCTTCGCACCCCGGTCCCCCACCGTAGCGGCGGTCGGGGACAGACCCGGTCGGGGACGCGGAGCCCGCCCGAACGACGTCACGCGGGGCGGCGAACCGACGGGGTGGGGTGACGGACGCCCGGCTCGGCACCCGTCCGAGAACGGCTTAGGGCTGCTGCCTCTCGGCCCTGACCCGGTTCACCGGGGGACGTCACCGACGGACGCCCGTCACCGCACACCGCCGGGGTCGCTCGACCCCGCGTGAGTGGCGGACGGTACCAACCGGAGCCGTCCCCCGCACCCTCGGCGACCTCGGGCGCAGGTGCCACGTGCCGGCACGAGCGCCCGAGCACGGGACCGCAGACCTTGGCAGGTCAGTGCGGTTGGGTCGTCCGGGCGGACCTGTCGTCAGCCCGCCGATCACCGCGGCCCCCTCCAGACTGGTGATGCCCAATCGACCGGAGGACTGCCATGGGTGGCACTGGAGACAAGATCAAGGGCAAGGCCAACGAGATCACCGGCAAGGTCACGGGTGACCGTTCGCAGCAGATGAAGGGCAAGGCCCAGCAGACGAAGGGCAAGGCCACCGAAGGTGTGCAGGACGCCGGCGAGCGGCTCCGTGACGCCGACGAGCGCGCCGGCCGGCTCCCCGGCGAGGAGTGAGCCGGGCGTACGCGCCGTACGCATGACGAGAGGCCGGGCGAACGCCCGGCCTCTCGTCATGTCGGAAGGGTCAGCGCGACGGGCGCGTGCCCGACGTGTCGACGCGGCTCGAGCCCGGCTGGTCGATGGTGTGCTCCATCGGCCGGGTCGCGTCCGCCTCGGTGTCCCCCTGCGGGCGACGGTCGCGGTTGCTGCGGGCCTCCTCGCGCAGGCGGGGCGCCTCCTCCTCGACCTTGTTCAGGGCCTTCTCCCACTGGCGGCGCATGGGCGGGATACCGCCGCCACCGATGGCGATGATGGCCGAACCGGCGATGATGGCGAGCAGCGCGTAGAACAGCCCGTTGACGATCGCGGGAGCGATGTTGATCTGGTTGAGAGCGGCGAAGACGCCGATCACGAGGATCGTCGCGGCGGCGATGTTGGCGACGAGCCGGCCGTAGGACAGCCCCCCGATGCTGGCGGCGATGAGCTCACGCACGGCCGACGCGATCGCCGACGCGACGACGATGATCAGCAGCGCCACGAACAGGTTGGGCAGGAAGGCGATGACGCCGTAGATCAGGTCGCTGACGGGGTTCGGACCGAACACGCCGAAGGCGAGCTGCAGCACGAACAGCATCAGCGCGAAGAAGACCAGGCGACCCATGATGTCGCTGGCGTCGTAGTCGCTTCTGGCGAGGGCACGCCCGACGCCACCGCGTTCGACGGCGCGGTCGAAGCCGACACGCTCCAGGATGGCGTTGACGGCCTTCGCGATCGCCTTGGCGATCAGGTAACCGATGATGAGGATGACCAGGAAGGCCAACAGCAGTGGCAGGAAGTTGACGACGCTGGTCAACATCTCCTGAAAACTCTCCCCGGCATTGAATTGTGCGAGCACGGTCGTACCTCCGGTCGGGACGGTGTCTCGGAATCCAAGGATGCGACCCTGCGCGCAGCGTCAACACGGACAATCAGGGCACCTCGACCGCGTCCAGCCCCGACCCATGGCCCTTCGGGAAGCGCCCCACCGACCACCGGTCGCGCCCGTACGGTCGGTGACGTCGGTCCCCCCGGCCCTCCGACGCCTCCGAATCCGTGCACATGGTTCGTGACGCAAGAAGGACGGGACCCCCTGTGGGGTCCCGTCCGATGGTGCGGCGACGCGGCATCACTCGCCGTCGTCGTCCTCGTCCTCCTCGGTCTCCTCGTCGTCCTCCGATTCCGAGGAGCTCTTGAAGCGACCGTCCTCGCCGCGAGGCCGGTCGGAGTCGGCGTCCTCCTGCTCCTCGTCGGCGTCCTTGCTCTTGCTCTTGCTCTTGCCCTTGCCGCCGCGCTGCTCACGCATCTTCGCGGCGTCGTTCTGCTCCTGCTCCTGCTCCTCGCCGCCCTCGGCGCCCTCGTCCTCTTCCTGGACCTGGCCCTCCTCGATGCGGCCGCGCCAGGCACCGGTCTCCTCGGACTCGAACTCGAGGTAGTGCTTGAACAGTCGCAGGTCCTTGCGCACGCGGTGGCGGACCGTCAGGAACAGGTTCCCGAACTTCTCCACGATCCCGCTCGGGTGGTACTCCATCTCGACCTGGACCCGCGTGAGGTTCTCGTCGAGTTCGTGGAAGGTGACCACGCCACGCTGATTCACGTCGCCGGAGGTCTCCCAGACGATGCGCTGGTCCGGGATCTGTTCCTTGATCTCGGCCTTCCAGTTGCGGCGGGAGAAGAGGATCTTGGCCTGCCAGTTGGTGGCCTCGTCCTCCTCCTGCTCGACCTGCTCCGTGGCCCGCGTGAAGGTGGGGAAGTCCTCGAACTGGGTCCACTGGTTGTAGACCTGCTCGCGCGGCACGGCGATGTCGATCTGTTCCTGGATGATCAGGCGCTGCTTCTTCAACACCTCGTCGCCGTCTCCGCCCCCTTCGCCGTCACCACCGCCGGCGAGGGACTTGGCAGCCTTGAAGACCTTGCCGATGCCGGTGGACGCGCCGCTGGCCGCCTCCTGGGCCTGGCTGATCTGCCCACCGACGTCGGTGACGGTGTCGGTGGCCTCCTTGCCCTTTTCGATCAACTCGCCGGCCGGGGACGCCTCGAGCGCCTCCTCGCCCTTCTCCTTCAACTTCTCGGTCAGGCCGCCACCGGCCTCACCGTTGCCGTCATGGTGACGTAGACGACCCACCAGCCGGGTGCCGGCGACGGCGGCGGCGCCGCCAAGCGTCGCGACCCGCGACCAGTCCGTCTGCTTCGGACCGATCGGCAGGCCGAGCACCGTCGACCGTTTGGTGATGCCGAGTTGTTCCTTCACGCCCATGGCGTCGTGCTCCTTCGAGAGAGGGGAAATGTCCGAGCACTCCGGGCTGTGCCGGACGAGCACCCCCAACCGTGCCGTACGGAGCGGCGACGCGAGCACAGGCACAAGGTCAGCGGACCGGACGGACGTGACCGTGACCATGGTCAACGATCGGGCGACCACACCGGATGACTGCACGCCGCCCACGGGTCCGGAACGGTGAGGTCGCCGGAACGGTCGAAAGACCGTCTTTCCCGCCTGCCACGGACCGACCAAGCTCACCGGCGACTCCCAGGAGGTCGACATGCCAAGCGCACGTGACTACGCCGACGAACTCGCCGGCATTCTGATCGACCGCTCGCTGGGCTCGCAGCGCCACCCGAGCCACCAGATGCTGGAGCGGGCCGAGGGCGCCATCGTGGATCGCGCCATGGCCGAGGAATACCTCGACCGGCTGCTCGACCTCGTGGCGTCACAGCGCTACCCGAGCCACCACATCCTCGAGCGCATCGCCCGGGTGATCCGGGTGCTGGCCACCGCCGAGGCGCTGGCCGAACAGCAGGAGAACGCCGCCTGACCGCCGGTTCGTACCGGAAGAAGACGACGGCTCCTCCTTCGGAGCCAGGAAGGCACAACAGATGAGTTCCGCCCAGGTCGCTCGCCGCCCCGCATCCGGCACCCTCGCCGAGGTGATCGACATCATCCTCGACAAGGGGTTGGTGATCGACGCGTACGTCCGTGTGTCGCTGGTCGGCATCGAACTGCTGACGATCGACGTCCGCGTCGTGGTCGCCAGCGTCGACACCTACCTGCACTTCGCGGAGGCGACCAACCGCCTCGACCTGCGCGGGCAGGCCGAGGAGCACGACGCCGACCTGCAGGACCTCGTCGGTGGCATGGGCCGTCAGGTGGCTTCATCCAAGACGTCCGGCGCGATCGAGGGCGGCGTCAACAAGATCCGCGACATGTTCTCGCACGACGAGGAGTCCGAGGAACAGCCGGCCGAGGACGAGAGCTGACGATGCCCCTCCTGGTCCACGGGGTCGTGCCCCGAACGCCGCGTCTGGACGACGCGGCGTTCGGTGATGTCGACGCGCCGACGCTGGTGGCGGGCGGCGACCTCGCCGCGATCGTCACCGAGGTGGCCGAGGACGACCTCGTGCCCAGCCGCAGGATGCTGCTGCGCCACACCCAGGTGGTCGAGGCGGCCGCGAAGCAGACCACGGTGGTGCCGATGCGCTTCGGCGTCGCCGTGCCGTCCGCCGACCGCCTGGTCGAGGACTTCCTCGCGCCGGCCGCCGAACGACTCACCGCCACCATCCAGCGGCTCCAGGGCCACCAGGAGTACCGACTGCGCGGCCGCTACGACGAGCCGGCCGCGCTGCGGGCGGTGCTGGCCGCGGACCCCCGCGCGGCACGCCTGCACGGGCGTCGCGGCATGGACGCCAAGCTCGAGCTCGGCGAACGGGTGGTGCAGGGCCTCGAACGACGGCGCGCGACCGACACGGCGCGGGCCCTCGAGGCGCTGCGACCCGTCGTGTCGGACGTCGTGGAGACCGCCGTCACCGATCCCCTCGATGTCTTCGCGCTGTCGCTGCTGGTGGCATCCGACGCCGAGGACGGGTTCGACCGAGCGGTGGAATCGGTGGCCGAATCCCTTGCCCCCGAGGTGAAACTCGAGCTCGTCGGCCCGATGCCGGCCTACAGTTTCGTCGAGGAGGAGGGCTGACGTGCTGGGACTCGTGACCAGGCTCGTGGCGCTGCCCGTCACGGCGCCGTGGTGGCTGCTCCAGCGCATCGTCGAGGCCGCCGAGGAGGACCTGTACGACGAGGGCCGGATCACGGCCGAACTGCGGGCTCTGGCAGCGGACCTGGAGGCCGGACGCATCACCGAGCAGGAGCACGCGGCCGCCGAGGAGATTCTGTTGGATCGTCTTCTGGAGGCGCGGGCCTACCGAACTGCGACCCAGGAGAGCCCATGAGCTACGACGACTTGAACCACGACGAGCTGCGCGAGGAACTCGACGCGCGCGGTTTGTCGACCGAGGGCGACACCGAGGAACTCCGCGAGCGTCTCACCGAGGACGACGCCGCAGCCGAAGACGACGCCGCGGCCGAAGACGACGCCGCGGCCGAAGACGTCGAGGACGAGGAACTCGAAGACGAGGACCTCGAAGACGAAGACGTCGAGGACGAAGACCTCGAAGACGAGGACCTCGAAGACGAGGACGACGACGCGTCCGCCGACGAACGCCCGGCTGCCGAGGACGACGACGCGTCCGCCGACGAACGCCCGGCCGCCGAGGACGACGGCAAGTCCCGCCGCCCGCCGGCCAAGCCACTGGCCGTGGCCCGTACGGCGCTGCGCCAACTGACCGAGCTCACCGGACGTCGGATCGACGGCATGGCCGGCATGGAGCCCGTCGACGGCGGCTGGCGCATCCTGGTCGACGTCGTCGAGGTGGCCCGTATCCCCCCGTCGACCGACGTCATCGGCACCTACGAGGTGGACGCGGACGCGGACGGTGACCTGCTGCGCTACGAGCGCGTCGCCCGCTACATCCGCGGTCAGGCGAAGGGTGACGAGCAGTGAGCCAGAACCCGTACCTGTCCCGGGCGCCGGTCTCGGCACCCCGTGGCGACAACCTCGCCGACGTCCTCGAGCGGGTGCTGGACAAGGGCCTGGTGATCGCCGGCGACATCCAGCTCAACCTGCTCGACATCGAGGTGCTCACCATCAAGGTGCGGCTCCTGCTCGCCTCGGCGGACACCGCCCAGCAGATGGGCATCGACTGGTGGCGGCAGGATCCGTTCCTGTCGTCGGAGGCCCGCGAGGAGGCACGCGAGCTCGAGGAGCGCGCCCAGGCGCTCGAGCGCACCAACGCCGAGCTCATGGAGCGGCTCGAGCGCCTCGAGGCCCAGCTTCCCGCCGGCGACGACGGTGAGGCGGCGGCCAGCCAGGAGCAGGAGGACGAGTGAGCGCCGAGCAGGAGCTGCTGCGGCGACTGCGGGCGGTGCTGGCCAGCAGCGACGTCGACGCGGACGCGCTGGTCGGCGAGGCGTGGCAGGAGGCACGTGACGAGGTGCGCGCGGTTCTCAAGCGCGCCTTCACGCACGACCTGCTGACCCGCGTCGTGGAGACGCTCGAAGGCGCGGGCTCGAGCACGTCGCGGCGCACGACGACGACGGCCGGGTCGCAGCCCGCGGCCGAGCGCGAGGCCGCCTCGGAGCGGCAGCTCGCGGCACAGCGAGAGCCCGCCTCGGAGCCGGCGGCACCGTCCGCACCGGCGGCGACGACCGAGGCAGCCTCACCGTCCGCGCCAGCGGTGCCGCAGCCGACCGGCCAGCACGTGACCTACGTCTTCGGCGTCGTCCGTGCCGTCGACGACGTCCCCGCACCGTCCGCCGCGCCTCAGCTCCCCGGCGGCGGGCCGGTTCGTGCGCTGGACGCCGGCGATCTGCGGGCGCTGGTCTGTGACCTGGACGTCGCGATCATGACGGCGCTGACGGAGCCGGGCCCCGACGGGCTGGACGTCCTCGCGGCCGCAGCCCTGGCCCACGACGAGGTGCTGGCGGCGATCGCTGCGCGCCAGACCGTCCTGCCCCTGCGCCTCGGCACCGTCGTCGACGACGACGACGCCGCGGTCGCGGTCCTCGGACGCCACCACGACGCGCTCGCGGCCGAGCTCGACCGCCTCGACGGCCGCACGGAGTGGGCCGTCACCGTCCGCACGACCGACACGACACCGGCAGCCCAGACCGCCGGTGACGACGAGTCACCCACCGCCGACGGCCGCAGCTACCTGCAGGGCCGCCAGCGCGACCTCGAGGCACGCCAGCGCCGCCGCGACGCGCGCCGCTCGGCCGCCGAGGAGGTGCACGGCGACCTCGTCGCCCATGCCGTCGACGCCGAGCGGATCGACCGGCGCGGCGACGAGACGACCGGCCCACCCCTGCTCTACGGCGTCTACCTCGTCGACCAGGGGTCCGTCGGCGACTTCCTCGCCAGTGTGGAGCAGGTCCGGGCCGCCCGGCCGGAGCTGCTCGTCGAGGTGAGCGGGCCGTTGCCGCCCTACCACTTCGCCCGCTTCGAGGAGCCCTTCGGCACATGAGCGAGCTCCAGCCCGCACCACGTCCGGAGACGGTCGGCACGGCGGAGAGCGACGAGACCACGCTGGTCGACGTCCTCGACCGCGTGATCGATCGCGGGGTCGTCATCTCCGGCGACGTGATACTCGGCGTCGCCGGCGTGGACCTGATCTACCTCGGGGTCCGGCTGGTGCTGCACGGCATCGACCCGCCGGAGCTGCCCTGACGTGCTGCTGATCTACGGCTTCGTCGCGCCGCCGCTGCCGGTGGACGACCTGACCGGCGTCGACGGCGCGCCCGTCGAGGTGGTCGGCTCCGCACCGGTTGCCGCCGTCGTCTCACGGCACGTCGAGGTGCCACCGACCACCGAGGAGCACGCGCTGGCACACGCGCGTGTCGTCGCGGCGCTCGGGGAGCGTGCCCCCAGCCTGCCCGGCCGCTACGGCATCGTCCTCCCGGACGAACCAGCGGTGGCGGCGGTGCTGGCCAACGCCACCGAGTCGCTGCAGACGGCCCTGGCCCGCGTCGGTACCGCCGTCGAGTTCGCGGTGCGCGGGCGTGAGCGGGTCGCCGTGCCGCCGTCGCCACCACGCGACGGCTCCGGTCGCGCCTACCTCGAGGCGCGGCTCGCCGGCGAACGCGCCCGCGAGGTAGCGATCGCCGAACGGCATGCGGCCATCGCCGCGGCGAGCGAGCCGCTGCGGGCCTTCGCGACGGAGGAACTCTGGGTGGAGGGGCCGCTCGGACCCGAGCACTGCCTGCTGATCCGGCGCGACGACGTGGCCGCCTTCCGGTCGGCCGCCGCCTCCCTCGACGACGACCCGGTGGTGCGGGTCACCGGGCCCTGGCCGCCCTATACGTTCGCATCCGTCACGCTGCCACACGTGGAGTCGGCATGAGCCTGCACGGCGAGGACCCGTTGGCGGGCCTCGATCTCGGCCGCCAACTGGACCGGCTGCTCGACGAGGGGCGGGCCGCCGACGCGAAGCCGGAGAACCTGCAGCGGGGGTTGGCGGCGCTCGTGCTCACGCTGGTCGAGCTGCTGCGCGACCTGATGGAACGACAGGCGGTCCGGCGCATGGAGCGCGGCACGCTGACCGACGACGAGGTGGAACGCCTCGGCGAGGCGTTCCTCGCCCTGCGCGAGCGCATCGACGAACTGTGCGAGGTCTTCGACCTGGACAAGGAAGACCTCACGCTCGACCTCGGCCCGTTGGGCCGCCTGCGCTAGACGGCCCAGCGGGCGAGAGGTCTGAGGGCGTCAGGCGACGCCGGCCTCGGCCTTCTCGAACTCCTCGGACGGCTCCTCGTCGTCGGCTTCCTCGTCGTCGACGTCCTCGGCCACGGGCGCCGACTCGTCCTCTTCGGCTTCCTCGTCGTCCTCGAGGTACTCCTCGTCATCGAGGTCCTCTTCGTCGACGAAATCTTCCTCGTCGTCGGCGTACTCCTCTTCGCCGAGGTCGTCGTCGGCGAGGTCCTCCTCGTCGAGGTCCTCCTCCGCCTGCTCGACCTCGCCGTCACCGACCACGGGCAGCGGCTCGCCTTCGTTCCAGGCCTGCAGCCAGTCGACGAGGATGCCGGCCTTCGTGCCGCCGACGGTGGACTCGAGCGTCTCGATGATCTCGCGCCGGCGCTCGTACCCACGGTCGCCGTCAGCCAGGTAGGCGACGGCGAGCCCGACGCGGAACCCCCACTTGAGGGTGGTGCGTCGCTTGAGGATCATGACTGACGCTCCTCCTGCTCTTCCTTGCGCCGCTTCTCCATGCGCTCGGAGGGCTTGCCCTCCCGTCGCTGCGTCCGCTTGCCGCTGGGCCGGCTGGAGCGCTCGCCGGACCGCTTCGCCGCCGGGCGCTTGCGCTGCTGACCCTCACCACGCGAACGCGACGACTTCTTCTTGCCTTCCTCGGCCTCGCCGGACGACTCCGACTTGGCGGAGGACTCTTCCTCGCCCTGTTCCTTCTCGGACTCCTCGGACGACTGCTGCTGGGCTGACGTCGACTTCTCGCCCTGCCCCTTGCCGGACGCCTGCCGCTTGCCGGGCGACCGCTGCCTGCTGGAGTCACCCCTGCCACCAGCGGACGTCTTCTGGCGCGACTTCTGCGACGTCTGCTCGGAGGTGGCCTTCGTCTCTTCCTGGGACTCCTCACCTTCGGGGCTCTGGCCGTCGCTGCTGCGATTGGTGGCAGCCTTCGCGGTGCCGGCGACGGCGGCCGCGGCAGCGCCGATGGTGCCCACACGGGTCCAGTCGGTGGTCTTCCGCCCAATGGGCAGGCCGAGGATCTTCTTGCGGCGGCGCAGCTTCAGGGTGTCCATGGCGCCGTCGACGGCGTTCTTGACGGTGCCGAGCGGTTGCTTGCCTCGCACGGTGGTCGCTCCTCTCGCGGGCCTCCGGTGGCCCGTCTGTCGTCAGCGTCGCGGCCGGCCCCGGTCGGCTGTTACGGCCGTTGGTTCGGACGGCCACCTCCCCGGCGCGTTGCTCGCACGAGGGCACCGGCCACGCGAACGAGTCCGGTCGGCCGGGTCGGTACGGAACCCCCATCGCGCGACCGGTGGCCGGGGTTGCGCGGTCGGGTTTCGCGGCCGGCGGCGCCGTCGCACGGAAACCGAGCTTCGTCAACGATGTCGGACCTCGATGCCCCGCGGACGCCACTGGGTCGCCAAGAACCATGCCATTCGCTTGCGCCGGCCGAACGGGAGGGCTGTCCCACCACTCGCGTCGACGCGTCGGGCGCTGGAGGTCACCGAGCCAAGGGCGGCAGCCGCAGGCTGTCGCTGAGCGGTGGGGACCCCGACGGCTCTCGCCGGTGCTGACATGGCCGCGTGCACGTCCTGGTGTCGAAGATGGTCTCCAGCGGCCAACCACCGCGGGTGCGTGCGGTTCTCCACAGTTCGCGGACGACTCATCGGGACCGTGTCACAGGCATCGCCGATACTGGGTCGATGCTTCGCACCGCTTCCGCCCCGTTGCTGTCGGCCGCTCCGGCCGGCCGCTATCGGGCTGCGGGTGGGGCCGCGCGTCGGGGGGCGCGGCCGCACACGGTCGGTCGCGTGCTGGCGGCCGATCACGGTCCCGGCTACTCCGCCGGATCTGAGGACGTACCTGCCGCCACCAGTCCTGTCATGGTCGCGCAGCGGCCGGATCACGCGACGGAGCTGGACGCGTTCCCGTTGCTGGCCGAGGTGCCGGCGCTGGCCGGGATGCTCGACGAGCTGCGCCTGGTCGATCGGCTGCTCGCCTCGGTGTTGGACACGATCATCCAGCTCCAGGACAGCTCCGCAGTCGAAACCGTGACCGGGGTGCCGTTGGAGCAGTGGCTGCTGTCCGAGGCCCGCCGTACGACGGCGGATCGGCGGATGCTGCTCACGGCCGCCGACGTGCTGCGGCGGCTACCCGGCCTGAAGGCCGCATTCGACCAGGCCCGGATCTCGTGGGCACAGCTGCGCATCATCGCGCTGGAAGTGCAGCGGCTGCCGCGCCGGCTCGACGCGCAACTGGACGCCGCGGTCGACGAGCTGGTCGACCGGTTGGAGGGCACGGACCCGGATGCCGTATCCGGCCTGGTCCGGTGGCTGGCCGTCGACCTCACCGCCACCGACCCCGAACCCGCTGCCCCGGACGACGAGCCGGCGGAGATGCTGGTGCTCCAGCCGCGGCTGGACGGCACCGGCGGCCGGTTCTTCGGACAGGCAGGCGCGGCCAACTTCGCGCTGCTCGAGGCCGCCACCGACCCCGGACGGGCCGGTCCGGCCACCAAGCCCGGCATCGGCCACGCCCCGGATCCCGACCAGGTCCGGCAGGCGAATGCCGATCGGGGCCGGCGCCGGTTCGAGAAGCTGATCGACCTGCTCGAGGCCGGAGCGACCGGCGACGGCGGCGGGCGGGTGCCGGTCAAGGTGTTGCTGCGTGTCTCGTACGACACCCTGCTCGACACCGACCGGCTGCCGGCCGAGGTGTTGACCCGCCTGTCCGGCGGGCGGCTGCAGCTCACGTCCGTGGCGGCGCGGCGGCTGCTGGATGAACGCGGGACCGAGCTGCGGGCCATCGTCGTCGACGACACCGGCCAGGTCCTCGGCGTCGGACGGTCACGCCGGTTGCCGCCCGGTTGGCTGTCCGACGCCGTGCTGGCGGTGCACGACACCTGCAGCGAACCCGGCTGTCAGGTCGCTGCGCTGGCCTGCGATCTCGACCACGCCCGCCCCTGGCATCCGGTCCGACCTGGCGAGCTGCCGGGGCGGACCGACATCGGTCAGTTGGCGCCGGTGTGCCGGCCCACCAACCACACCAAGGAGACCGCCGGCTGGACCGTCTCCCAGACCGCCGACGGGATCCGGATCTGGCACCACCCCCGCAGCGGCCTCAGGATTCGGACCCTGCCCGGCACCACCCGCATCCCCCTCCCACGCACACCCGTCGACGGCGATCCCAGCGGCGGCACCGACCCGCCGGCCACGCCGCGCGGCTCGCCGCGAACCGGTGCCGACCCGCCCGCCGCGCCTCGCGACGGACCCGAAGGCGCCGACGCCGCCGACCCGGACGGGCCCGGCGACGCCATGCCCACATGACGCGAGCAACCGCGCCGCCAATCGCGTCGCGGCCTCGCGCGAGATCCACCACGTCACCCGCCCACCACGCCGAACCCGCCTCCCGCGGGACGTCGCGTGGTGGGCTCGACGTGCCCGAACCGATTCGGATCTGCTCGCAGGACGCCGCTGCCCCCAGCGGTCGACGCCTCGCCCAGACCGTCGACCCTTCGCCGCAGGCGAGCACCCACGCGGTGCGGAGAACGGGGCTTCGCACCGCGACCCGGACGCGGTGGACCGAGCCGTGACCGGTCGGAGGCCGCTCGGCGTCGGGTGGCTCCGGACACGTGAACGCCCCGGCCAACGAGCCGGGGCGTTCTCGCAGATCAGACACTGATTCTGTGGCGGAGGGTGGGGGATTCGAACCCCCGAGGGATGTGACTCCCAACACGGATTCCAGCCGTGCGCCATAGGCCAGACTAGGCGAACCCTCCTGGGACCCCACCGGGCGAACCGGAGCGAGGCGGGCAGGAGGGTACGCGCCGTCTCACCTTCGCGGCAACGTGGCCTCCTGCGGGTCGCGCAGGTCGACCGTGCGCGTGGCCCCGCGGCCGGTCGGGAGCTCGGGCAGACCCGGCGGCGGCCACGGCCGGGCGGCATCCCCCAACAGCTCGATGAGCCGATGCGCGTTGCGCACCGCGTGGCCCTCGTAGTCGTTGTTGAAGAACACCCACGCGGGCTTGCCGGTCGCCGCGACCTCGCGCAGCTGCTCCGCCCAGGGCCGCAGTTCGGCGTCCGTGTAGTCGTGCCGGTAGGCCTGCTCGGACAGGCCGTGGAAGCGCACGTAGACGTGGTCACCGGTGGCGATGGGCTCGTGGCGCTTCGTCAGGCTCGACGACAGCCACACGTGCGCGGCCCCGTGCGCGTCGAGCACCGCGTACGTCTCCGGGTGGAACCAGTCGTCGTCGCGGAACTCAACGGCGTAGCGGTGGGTCGGCGGTAGCAGGTCCAGGAAGGCGTCGAGGCGGTCGAGGTTGCGCTTGAAGTTCGGCGGCAGCTGCCACAGGATCACCGAGGTGCGTTCCAGCACTGGCACCAGCGGCGCGAAGAACCGCCCGACGGCCGCGTGCGCGTCCCGGAGCTTGAGCCGGTGCGTGATGAACTGGCTGCCCTTCAGCACGAACTCGAAGCCGGGCGGGGCGGCGGCACGCCAACGTTCGGCAGCGGTCTCACGCGCCAGCCGGTAGAAGGTCGAGTTCACCTCGACGGTCGGGAACCAGCGCACGTAGTGCGACAGCCAACGCGCGGGCCCGACACCCGGCGGATACACGGTCCCGCGCCAGTCGTCGTACTGCCAGCCGCTGGTGCCGACCCGGACCTCTCCCGTCACGACGTGGCCCCCGTCTCGTCATCGCCCCACGGTAGGGTCCGACGCCGGCCGCGCCGGCGCGTTGCCCTGTCCACTCGGCGCGGTTGCGCCACGACCACGAGGTACCTCGGTGCCCGACCCTGCCGTCGTCCCGGCCCCACCGGGGCTCGACGTCGCGACGGCGTCCCGCTATGCGCGTGCGGGGCTCGACAACGTGGCCCGCGAGTACCCGAACCAACCGATGCACCTGCTCAGCGGCCCGGACGACCTCGGCGCCAGCCCGTCCGAGCTCCATCCGCTGTTCTTCGGCAGCTACGACTGGCACTCGGCCGTCCACCAGCACTGGATGCTGGTGCGCCTGCTGCGACGCCACCCCGCCCTGCCCGAGGCCGCCGCGATCCGGGCGTGGTTCGACCGGCAGTTCACACCGGACGCCGCGGCCGTCGAGGTGGCCTACCTCGCCGAGCCCGCACGGCGTAGCTGGGAGCGTCCCTACGGCTGGGCGTGGCTGCTCACGCTGGCCGCGGAACTGCACGTCGCGGCCGACGACGATGCCGTCTTCGCGCCGTGGGCGCTCGTCCTGGGGCCGTTGACGTCGGCGGTCCGCGAACGGTGCATCGAGTGGCTGCGCACGACCGTCTACCCGCAGCGCAGCGGCACGCACGCAAACAGCGCCTTCGCCTGCGGGCTGCTCCAGTCGGCGGCGTCGGTGACCCACGACGCCGGCCTGACCGCGGCCGTGGCCGAGGCCACGCTGCGCTGGTACGGCCGCGACGCCGGGTACGCGGCCGGGTTCGAACCGTCCGCGAACGACTTCCTGTCGCCCGCGCTCGTCGAGGCCGACCTGCTGCGCCGGATCCTCGAACCGACGGAGTTCGCCGGCTGGCTGCGCAAGTTCCTCCCCGACCCGGAGCCGCTGACTCGACCGGCCGTGGTCAGCGACCGCAGCGACCCGCAGACGGTCCACCTCGACGGGCTCAACCTCAGCCGCGCCTGGTGCTGGCAGGCGATCGCCGCGGCGCTGCCGGCCGGCGACACGCTCGTACCGGTCGCGCGAGACGCGGCCGCCCGGCACCGTGAGGCGTCGCTGCCCGCGGTGCTCAGCGGCGAGTACGTCGGCGAACACTGGCTGCCGACCTTCGCGGTCCACCTGCTCGATCGCGACGGGGCCTGACCCGACTCGCCGAGCCTCCTCGGCCGCGAACGGACCTCGTCGCCCCAGGCGGACCTCCTCGGCCCCGGCGGACCTCCTCGCCCCCGGCGGACCTGCGCGGGAACCAGACCCCGGTCGGGCACGTCCCACCGTGCGGACGCCCGCCGAGGAGCCCGTGATGCGCCGCCTGACCGCCATCCCGCTGACGCTGCTGCTGCTGCTCGTCGCCTGCACCGGCGAACCCCCGCCGGAGCGGCTCGGCCTCGGCGAGCGCGAACCCGCGCGTTCGACCGACGGCGGGGCGTTCGTGCTGCCCGACGACCTGCAGATGGCCGCCGCGTTGACGCCGTTCGCCGCCTGCGACGACTACCTCGCCCACGTACGGGAGCAGGCGCTGGAGGTCGTCACGCCGTGGGGTATCGGGGGCTGGCGCGGCTGGGACGTCGGCATGGCGATGGAAGAAGAGGCGGCGGCCGACGCCGGCGGCGAGCGGGCGAGCGGCGACGCCGCGACGATGGCCGCCCCGGAGCCGGGGGTGGACTACAGCGGCACGAACGTGCAGGAGGCCGGCGTCGACGAACCCGACCGTGTCAAGACCGACGGCAACGTGCTCTACCTCGTCGACGACACCCGTCTGCGGGTCCTGGACATCACCGGCGAGGACCCGGTCGAGCTGGGCTCGCTGCAGATGCGCGACAGCTGGGACGCGCAGCTGCTGCTGGACGGCGACCGGCTGCTCGTCACCTCGTCCACCTACGGGGTGCTGCCCTTCGCCGGCGAACGCATCGGCGACGTGCTGCCGCACGGCGGCAGCGTCACGACCGTCACGCTGGTCGACGTCGCCGACCCGTCGACGCCACGGGTGCTGGAGCGGCTGACGGTCGACGGTGCCACCGTCTCCGCCCGGCTCGTGGACGGCGTGGCCCGCGTGGTCATCCGCACGGAAGCCGGCCTGAACCTGCCGTGGGTGCACCCCGAGGGCGCCGGCCTGCGGGCCGAGCGGCGCGCCCTGGACGCCAACCGGCAGCTCGTCCGCGAGTCCGCGGCCGAGGACTGGATCCCCTACTTCGTACACGAGACCGCCGACGGGGACAGCACCGAACGCACGCTGCTGGCCTGCGACCAGATCGCCCGCCCCGACGTCTTCGCCGGCCTGGGGACGCTGTCGGTGCTGACCGTCGACGTCGCCGACGGCGGGCTGCTGCCGGACGATGGCGGGGTCGGCGTCCTGGCCGGCGGCGACACGGTCTACGCGTCGGCGGAGCGGCTGTTCGTCGCGACCACCCGCTGGGTGGACTGGGAATCGCTGTCCGAGCGCGAGGCACGGCGGGAGGCCGAACGCACCGTCACGGAGATCCACGCTTTCGACATCACCGACCCCGGGGGGACCCGCTACCTCGCCTCGGGCGAGGTGCCCGGCCGACTGCTGAACCAGTGGGCGATGTCGGAGCACGCCGGCCACCTGCGCGTCGCGACCACCGTCGGCGACACCAGCTGGTGGGGCGGCGCCGGCGAACCGTCGCAGAGCCTGGTCAGCGTCCTGGACGTGTCCGACCCCGGCCTGCCGCTCGTCGGGCAGGTCGACGGGCTCGGCCCGACCGAGCGGATCTACGCGGTGCGCTTCCTCGGCGACGTCGGCTACGTCGTGACCTTCCGCGAGACGGACCCGCTGTACACCATCGACCTCGCCGACCCGGCGAACCCGCGGGCGACCGGCGAGTTGAAGATCACCGGCTACTCCGCCTACCTGCACCCGATGGGCGACGACCTGCTGCTGGGGGTCGGCCAGGACGCCGACGAGCGCGGCATGACCCTGGGCATGCAGCTGTCGCTGTTCGACGTGTCCGACCCCGCCGCACCGCAGCGTCTGGACCAGCTCACGGTCACCGACGGCCACAGCGAGGTGGAGTGGGACCACCACGCGTTCCTGCACTGGCCGGCGACCGGGCTGACGGTCGTGCCCTTCCAGCGCTGGAGCTGGGACGAGGAGACCCACGAGGAGGACAGCGAGTCCGGCGCGCTGGCGTTCACCGTCAGCCGGGACGGCGGCATCGCCGAGACGGGCCGGCTGTCGCACCTGGCGCAGCTGCGGCGCGACTTCGCCGACGCCGGCGGCGACCCGGACCTGTTCGGGTCGACGACTGCCGACCCCGACGCGGCACTCGGCGGTCTGCACCCCGGCGAGTGGGTGTGGCGCGGCGCGATCAACCGCACGCTCGTGCGGGGCGACCGGTTGCTGACGATCTCCCGGGCCGGGGTGGCGACCCACGACCTCGACACGCTGCAGGACCTCGGCTGGCACCGCTTCGGCGCGTGACCGGCGGCCGACGCGTGGCCGGCGGCCGGCGCGTGACCGGCGGCCGGCGCGTGACCGGCGGCCGGCGGCGGACCGCGCCCGTCGGCCCGGGTCACCGGTCCGCGGGCGGCGCACCGAAGGGCTGGGCCCCGACGCGGTACAGCTCGGGCCAGGGCGGACAGCCGAGCTGGCCCGGCCCGTCCGCCGGCGGGTCCTCCAGGACCTCGCCGTCCAGGAACCGGTCGGCGGCGCGGTGGAAGTGCGGGGTGATCGGCAGGTAGGGGTGGGCCTCACGGATCGGGCACACGTCGATCGCCCCGTCGATGCGCCAGCCGTCGGGCATGACGGCCAGGTCGCTGGACGCGGTGGCCGCCAACACCTCGACGTCGTCGGGCAACGGCTGGCTGAACACGTCGCTGGCGGCGTCGGGTGAGGCCAGCATCTCCCGGGTCAGCGGTGCGTCGACCAGGAAGTCGAAGTCCACCAGGTCCGCCAGCGGCACGAGCAGCCGGAACAGGTCGCCACCGACGATGCCCGGGCCGTGCTCGCCGGGTGGTGGGAAGGCCAGCGGGCTGGTCGGGAACGGCCCGAGGAGGACCAGCGCGGCCAGCCCGTCGATGCGGTCCTCGGCCGCGGCCTGCCAGGCGACCCAGGCCGCCTGCGAATGGGCGAACACCACGATCGGCGGCTCGAGGTCGGCGGTCTGCAGCCCCAGCTGTTCGACCTGCTCGGCGAACGGCCGTTGGGTGTCCTCGGGCTCGTAGGGCGCACCGGTCTCGATCGGGCAGACGGCGACGCCCTGCGGCTGCCCGTCGCCCGGACCGGCGTACGAGTAGTAGACGAACTGCTCGCAGGTGTAGCCGACGAACGGGGGCTGCAAGGTGAAGATCGCGCCCTCCCCGGACGAGGAGTTGATGCCCGACATGATCACCGCCGTGCCGTCGCGCTGCGAGGTGGAGGCCGTCCACGGGGCGTCACGGGTGACGACGGTGACCGCGGCCAGCACCACACCGATCCCGGTCACCACCGCGGCTGCGACCAGCGGCCGGCGCGGCACCGGCGCGCGCAGCCGGCCGATCGCCAACAGCGTCAGCACCCCCGAGACCGGCACCGACACGACGAGGCCGACCGGCCGGGTCGCTTCCGCCAGCGTCCCCAGCCCGACCAGCGCCAGCGCGTAGACGGTCAGCACCGGCAGACGCAGCCCGGCCCGCAGCGCACCGCGCCAGGCGACGCCGAGCCGGTCGGGCACCGGGTCACCGCCGGCGGCGGCCCGACCGACCGTCGCCGCGTGCCCGGCCGACCACGGTGTCGCCGCGAGCAGCACGAACACGGCCGTCAACACGAACAGTCCGGCGCCGAACAGCCGCGAGTACAGGGCGGCGTGGGCGATGAAGTCGAGCTGGGCGGCCAGCACCATCGGCAGCCAGGCCACGGCGTAGAAGGTGAGCGCGAGCCGCCAGCGCGGCCGTCGGCCACCCAGCAGGACCGCCATGGTCGCCACGCGCACCGCGAACAGCGCCGCGCCGGCCGCCACCGCCAGCGGCCAGCTGGTGGCCCGGGCGAGCAACCAGCGGGCGTCGGCGGCCACGTCCAGGGGCGGCAGGGCGACGAGATGGACGGCGCCCGACCACCGTGGCACCCATCCGCTCGCCACGCCGAGCGTGACCAGCGCCACGAGCGTGGCGTAGGCGGCCACGCCCGGGCGCGACGGCCAGCGAAGCGTCATCCGAGGACGGTGTGACGCTCACCGTCGGGGGTGATGTCCTCGACGAAGGTGCGCTCGTAGCGCGGCGCCTGCGCCAGGAACTCGTCGAACTCCGCCAGCGACAGCGGCCCCGGGATCGGGTACTGCGCCGGCAGCTTCTTCATCGCCCGGTTGTACTTGGCGTAGTGGGCGAAGTCGTGGGGGAACTCGTCGAGGTCCGCGCCCAGCGTCGAGCCCTCGCGTCGGGCCCGGTCGAGCAGGGCCTTCCAGTCGTCCGGCGAGGGGATGCCGACGGCGTGGACCCCGTGCTGGAACAGCGCGAGGTGGATGTCGTCGAATGGCTCGCGTTCGTCGAGGAAGTGGTGCAGCGCCTCCAGCGACGGCTTCATGTTGAAGCGCATCCAGTACGGCACGGAACCGGTGCGCAGGGTCTGCATCGGGTCGTTGATGACGAACGAGGTCACCATGAGCCGGTTGGCGGGGATCCGTCGGCGCCGGTACCACCACCGGTAGAGGTCGGCGACCAGCGGGCTGAGGTCGTCGGGGCCGTCGAACACGATCCGTCGCACCGTGTAGCGGCGTTCCTTGGCCAGGCGCAGCACGTCGTCGCGCAACGCCTCCTCGAAGCCCCACTCCGCCTCGGGGCTGAGGGTGTCGGGCTCGGGTCCGTCCCAGACGCGCTTCGGCGAGTCGTAGCGTTCGAGGTACTCCTCGACCCGCTCGCTGCCCTCGTGGAACTCGTCCTCGGTCGCCCCGCCGACGGCACCGTGCTGGAACACGTGCCGTTCGCCGATGCGGGTCGTCTTCCAGGTGGTGCGGCACTCGTAGAGCAGGATGGTGCCGCCGGGTGGCAGACGGTCGGCCAGGAACTGTTCGTAGCCGGCGCCGAGGTTGCGGCGCTTGACCCGGAAGTAGGTCAGGATCCGCACCATCAGGCGGTCCTGGTTGGCGTCGTGCATGTGGTGCAGCTGCCAGTCCGGGTTGGCCTCCACCAGCGCGCGGCCGGACTCGATGCCCTGCTCCATCGCCTTGGTGGGGTCGTCGGGGTGGACCGGATGGCGCACCGGCAGGAACACCGTCTGGGGCAGCCACGGCGCGCCCAGGGCGGCGTCGAGGAAGACGGCCGCGCCGCTCGAGGAGCCCAGCGCCACCGCCGGGTAGCGGCGATCCGGGTACTCCTCCAGCAGCCATTCGCCGATGCCGTCCAGGTCGATGTCGCCCATCTTCTTCGGCGAGGTCGTCTCCAGAGCACCGGAGGCGATGAAGATCTGCTCGCGGGCCTTGCGGGGCAGGATGTTGGCGATGGAGACCGGCGGTTCCAGCAGCTTCGGGTTGCCGAGTGCCGGCCAGTCCTCGCCGCGCAGGTAGGCGGCGGTCGCCTGGGCCATTGCGGTCGCGGAGTCGAAGTCGGCCACGTAGCTCGGAGGGGAGGCCATGAGGAGGTGCACGTCCTTTCTCGGGTGCGGGTGTCGGGGTCGGGTCAGGCCGCTGAGGCCGCGGCGGCGGGTGACGCGCCGTCGGCCGTGACGGCCACGTCGGGGTTGTCGAGGAAGTGGGTGACCACGCGCGCGGTCTGCAGCGGCATCTCGTGGTTGACGGCGTGGGTCGCGCCCGGCAGCCGGCACAGCCGGGCGTCGGGGAGCAGACGGCTCACCTCGACCGCCCAGCGGTCCTCGACGATCGGGTCGCGGGTGCCGCGGACCACCAGGGCCGGGGCGTCGAGGTAGGGCAGCTTGTCCTCGATCGCGTCGTTCATGGCGTGGCGGAAGGTCGCCAGCGCGCGGGGGATCCCGGCGGTGAGGTAGTCGCGCACGAGCAGCCGCTGCAGGGCCCGGCTCTGGGTCTTCTGCTCCAGCCGCCAGCGGCGCAGCTGTTCGTCGTAGCGGCGGGCGCGCGGGTCCATGGTGGGGCCCAGCAGCACGAGCCGGTCGGCCAGGTCGGGGCGGGCCAGCAGCGCCTCGGCCACGACCTGGCATCCGTAGCTGTTGGCGACCAGCGCCGTGCCGGTCAGGCCGCGTGCGTCCATCCAGTCGATCAGGGCGCGGCCGAGGCCGCGGGTGTCCAGCGCCTGCTCGGGTCGTTCGCTGCGCCCGAAGCCGGGCAGGTCCGGGGCGTGGACGGTCCAGCGGCCGGCGAGGCGCTCGGCGAGCGGCACGTGGTAGGCGCTGCTGACCACCAGCCCGTGAACGAGCACGACCGGCCGTCGGCCGGTCGTGTCGTGCCGTTGCCAGATGCGGCTGGCCGTGCGCCAGCGCCCGGCACGGACCTCGTGCCAGCGCGGCGAAGGTGGGGCATGGGCGGCCGTGTGCGTGGCCATCAGGCGGCCCGCTTCTTCAGGCCGACAGCGGTGGCGGCCGCAGCCGCACCGACGCCACCGACGATGGCCAGCGTGCGGCCGGGGTGACCCGCCCGGGACGGCTTCCAGCCGCCGCTGACGGAGATGCCGGCCGGGACGGGCTCGAAGAGGTTGCCGGCGGTCGGCGCCTCGGCCTCGTCGGTCAGGTGGGAGGCCGCCATGGCCTTGGCCGCCACCCGCTCGGTCGTGCCGGGCAGCACCTTCATGAAGAACAGGGCCGGGCGCGTGGCGGCGCTGACCGGTACCTCGCGGCGCGGGTGCTTGAGGTTCTTGATGATGGCCGCCGCGACCCGCGTGGCGTCGACGGTCGGCTCCGGTGGCTTGACCCGCTTGCCGGTGCGGTTGGCGGCGTGCTGGAACAGCGGCGTGTCGACCGGGCCGGGCATGATCAGCGCGATGCCGATGCCCTTGGCGTCCTGGGTCTCCTGACGCAGCGACTCGGTGAGTCCCCGGATCGCGTACTTGCTGGCCACGTAGGCGCTCTGCAACGGCGCCGGGACCTTGGAGAGCACGGAGCCGACGTTGACGAGCACACCGTGGCCCTGCTCGCGGAACCAGGGCAGCGCGGCCCGCGCGCCGTTGGCGTAGCCGAACAGGTTCACCTCGACGACGCGCTTCCACTCGTCCAGCGGCAGCTCCTCGAAGCGCCCGTACTGGTTCACCGCGGCGTTGTTGACCCAGGCGTCCAGCCGGCCGAAGCGCCCGACCGTGTCCTTGGCGAGGCGTTCGACGGCGGCGGCGTCGGTGACGTCCAGTGCCTCGACGTGCAGGCGCTCACGCGTCGAGCCGTCGACCTCCTGGGCGAGGTCCTGCAGTGCCTGTTCGCGACGTGCCACGGCCACCACGGTGCTGCCCACCTGCAGCAGGCCCTTGACGGTGGCGCGTCCGATGCCGCTGGAGGCCCCGGTCACGACGACGACGGCGTCCTTGAGTTTGGTCCCCACGGTGTGTCCACCTTCCGCTGGCACGACTGGTCGCTTGGCCGGCCAAGGTGGCATGCGGCACGCGCCGTGTCGGGGCCCCCCGGACACCCGACGTTCGTCGAGCGTGTTCCTGCCGATGGGACGGGACTTGCTGGTCGGCGCCTGAAGCTGCGGCCCAGCCGCGCCCGTCTCGGCGTGCCGGCGCGCTACTGCACGCGCCCGTCGGCAGCGTCGACGAAGCGCACCCGCAGGTGCAGTCGGCAGTCCGACCGGCCCAGCGCCTCGGCCATGCGCTCGCTGACGGCGGCGGCGTGTTCACGAAGCGCGGTCAGGTCGCTGGAGACCGAGGTGGCGACCCGCGCCTCGACCTGCACCGGCTCGTCGTCGACCACCCGGGCGGTGACCTCACGCACATCGGGCCCGCGGGCCAGGTCTCGCTCGACGGCTTTCGCGAGCGCGGCCCCTCGCAGCCGTGTCCGGTGCGGTCCGGGCGACGTGGCCAGGTCGAGCTCGGTCACCGCCCGAGGTCGGCGCGCCGGCAGCAGGTGACGCAGCACGAGGACCAGCCCGAGGATCGCGACCACGACGGCGACCGCCACGACCGCCGCAGGTGGCCACGTTGCCACGAGATCCTCCGTCGTCTGCAGCAGTTCGGTCGTCGTCGGCAACGAGAACACGCCAGCCGCGGCGAGCAGCACCGCGGCACCGGCCGCGGCGAGGATCAGGCCGAGGATCGTCGTGACGAGCCGATCGCCGAACCCGAACAGCCGGCCGGTCCCCCTGGTCATCGCACCCGCCCCCCGCTGGATCTCACGTCGAGGCGCACGCGCGGCGCGCGACGGGCCACGAGCTCGTCGAGTTGTGCCCGCAGCGCGGTGCGCAGCCGCTGCCGGAGCGAACGGTCGTCGGTGCCCTCCACGCGATAGACCCGAACCCTCGCTCGTCGCCGGATCCGCACCCGGGCGCTCCGAACGTCCTCGTCACCCTCGGCGGTGGCCGCCAGACGCCGCTCGAGGCCACGACGCTCGAGCATCACCGTGACCCGCTCGGTCGCATGGTGTTGGAAGGCGCGCCGTCCCCGGGGGACGAACTGCAGCGCGAGCAGTGCCAGACCCAGCACGAGGAGGAGCGCGGCGACCAGCACACCTTCGGTCGACGTCAACGCGAACCCGCCGATGGCGTCCCGCACCGCGTCGACGTCCACCAGACGCTCCGGTCGCCCCAGGTTGGCGAGCACGACGTCGGTGGCGACCACGACGGCCAGCGCCGTCACGGCCCCCCAGAAGACGAGGGCCACCAGGCGCTCCACCACCCGCGGCACCATGCGTTCACCCCCGTCACGATCGCTCTGGCGAGCCGTTCCCGCGACCCGCCGGCTCGCCCGACTCGAGGTCGACGAATCGGATGTCGATCCGCAGTGGTTCGTCCGCCGGGCCCACCCGCTCGCGGACGGCCCGACTCACGGCGCTGGCCAGCGCCGGCAACTCGTAGCCGTAGGTGGCGACGAGGCGGAGGCGGACGGTGATGGGCGCCTCCAGGACGACCCGGACGCCTTCCACCGGCTCGCCGTCCGCATACGTCGCGAACTCACCCAGCGCGCCTCCGTCGAGGCGTGCCACCCCGGGCGTGGCCTGCGCGGCCTCGACCGCCGCGCGAGCGATCGCCACCCGACGCGGTGGCGCGGTCTCATTCGACACGGCGTTCCTCTTCGGCGCCCTCGTCGTCCTCGTCGCCGAACCGCAGATCGGTGACGGCGATGTTGACCTCGACGACCTCCAGGCCGGTGAGTTCCTCGACGCGGTCGATGACGTTCTGACGCACCGAGGAGGCGACCTCCTGGATCGTCGCCGGATACTGGACGGTGAGGGTCAGATCAGCTGCGGCCTGGCGGGTGCCGACCTCGACCCCGACCCCGGCCGTCCGGTGCTCGTCACCGCGGATGCGGCCGACCACGTCCGCGATCGCGCCGCTCACCGCGCCGCCGAGCGACGCCACACCATTGACCTCCCGGGCGGCGATCGCGACGATCTTGGCGACGACGTTGTCGTCGATGGTCGTCGTACCCCGGTCCCCTTCGTGGCGCGCCACCTCGGTCGACGGGCCGCCTCGTCGCTCGGTGCTCGACGGCTCTGCTGCGGCGGGCGTACTGCTCATGGGCTGCTCCTTCGTCCGATGACTCCGCTGCATGGGCGTCTGGGCGGGTCGACCGGGAGCGACCAGCAGGCTCAGGTCTCGTGCTGATGACCCAGGTACTCGGCCAGGTCCACGCGCCCGGTCGTCACCGCGGCGATCACGGCACCCGCGGCGGCGAGGACGCCGACGAGGAGCGCCGACAGGAAGCCGGCGAAGACCCAGATCGACCCCAGCACCAGCCCGACGAGCGCTCCGAAACGGATGGCGGTCATGTCCACCTCGAGTCGTCCCGGGCAGCTCACCGTCCCGCGACTGCCCGCTTCCCGGTCACCCGAACAAGACCAGCATGCGGGACCCTCCCGCGGGTGGTCATGGCCGATCGGGAGCCATCACTGCAACGAACGCCGGACCCTGGGCTTTCGAACGACCCCACGACGGATGGCGCGCAGCAGGCGGCGCCCGCGCCGCCGACGCACCGTCAGCCGGCGGGCCGGGTCGGTGACGTGCCGGGCGTCGACGCGCGTCGCCGGTCGCGAGGCCGCCAGCAGCAGGTCACGGGCCGCGGTGAGCGTTGCGAAGGCCTGCGGGTCGCCACCGGCGTCCGGGTGCAGACGCCGCGCGAGTCGTCGATAGGCCGCGAGGACCTCGCGCTCACCGGCCGTCGCGGAAACGCCGAGGAGGCGGCGCGCCTCGGCGGTGCTGCGCGGACGGTCATGGGACACGCTGGAACTGCCTCGCCTCATGGGCGTGCACCGACCGCGGTCGGCGCGCCAGGTGGTGACCCGATGGTGAACACCTGCGCGCCGCCGTGCCAACCCCGACGTGCGAGAGGCGGCCCCGTGGGGCCGCCTCTGCGGGATGTGTCGGCGGAGGGAGAGGGATTCGAACCCTCGAGGGGCGTGAACCCCTACTCGCTTTCGAGGCGAGCGCACTAGGCCGGACTATGCGATCCCTCCAGACGGTCGGGGAGGGTACGTCGTCGCCGGCCCGACCGGCAACCGCGGCCGGCCGCGTCACCCGGTGGGCGTGTCGGCGCGCACGAGCACGTCACGGGTCAGCCCGGCCACCGACGGGATGCCGGCCAGCGCCAGGGTCAGGTCGAGGTCCGCGAGCAGGCACCGGAAGACGTGACGCACGCCCTCCTCGCCGGCCAGCGCGAGCCCCCACACCCACGGCCGCCCGATCAGCACCGCACGCGCGCCGAGGGCGATGGCGACGGCCGCGTCGGCCCCCGACCGCACGCCACTGTCGAACAGCACCGGCACCGTGCCCCCGACGGCCTCGACCACGCCCGGCAGGGCGTCCAGCGACCCGATGGCGTTGTCGACCTGCCGGCCGCCGTGGTTGGACACGACCAGCCCGACGACGCCGGCGTCGATCGCCAGGCGGGCGTCGTCGGGGTGCTGGATGCCCTTGACCAGCACCGGCAGCGGTGAGCGGGCGCAGAAGTCATGCAGGTGCTGCCAGGTCTGCGACGGGTCGCTGAAGACCTGGATCCACCGCATCACCGCGGCCTGCTGCTCGGACAGGTGCTCATTGGGCTCGGCGACGCCGGCCGTGAAGGTCGGGTCGGTGAGGTAGTTGGCCAGCCCCTCGGCGTGCAGGAACGGCAGGTAGGCGGTGGCCAGGTCGCGCGGCCGCCACGCGAGCAGGCGCGTGTCCAGGGTGATCACGACCGCCTCGTAGCCGGCGTCGGCGGCCCGCTGCACGAGGCTGTCCGTGACCGGGTCCTCCGCCGGCCAGTACAGCTGGAACCAGCGTGGCCCGTCCCCGGCGGCCTCGGCCACCTCCTCCAGCGGGAACGAGGACACCGTCGACAGGATCGAGGGCAGCCCCAGCGACGCGAGGGCGCGCGCGACGGCCTTCTCGCCCTCGGGATGCACGATCGACTGCACCCCGACGGGTCCGGCCAGCAGGGGTGCGGGCAGGGTGCGCCCGAACAGCTCCACGTCCAGGTCGCGCTCGGCGACGTCGACGAGCATGCGGGGCACGAACCGCCAGCGCGCGAAGGCCTGCCGGTTGGCGGCGGCGGTGCGCTCGGCGCCGGCGCTGCCGGCGACGTAGCCGAACGCCCGGTCGTCGAGCACCTCGCGGGCCGCCGCCTCCAGCGCGTCGTAGGTCACCGGCAGATCCGGGACCTTGCCGCCCATGCCGGCGAAGTACAGCTCGTACTGGAACGTGTTGAAACCCATGGCGCCCCTCTCCGCGACGACGGCTGCGCGCACCGTAGGCGGGCGCCGCCCCGGACCGTGGATCGACGCGTCAGCGCGGCAACGTGCCAGGACCAATCACGTCAAGCCGTAGCTCGCGTGGGCCGGTATCGCAGGGCGACCGCCCCCGACCGGAACTCCTGGCGATCCACGAGTTCGAGCTGGATGCGCTCGCGCAGACCGGCGAGCAACGTCGGCCCGTGTCCGGCAAGGACCGGCTGCACGAGGAACTCGTACTCGTCGATCAGGTCCAGATCCGCCAACGCCAGGGGGAGCGTCACGCCACCCACGAACAGGCGCTCGCCTGGCTCGTGCTTGAGCCGCTGAACCGCTTGTCCCAAGTCGCCTCGCACCAGCTCGGCATTCCAATCGACCTCGCTCAGTGTGCTCGACACGACGTACTTCTTTGCCCGGTCGATGGTCTCGGCGAACGGGATCTCCCACTCGTCCATCCAGTCCGGCCACGTGCCCGAGGCCGGCTGCCGCCACGCCGACTCCATCATCTCGTAGGTCACCCGGCCGAACAGCAGGGCATCGGCCCGTCTCATCTCGGCGGTCCAGTAGCGCATCGACTCCTCGTCTGGGGGCAGCCCTGCCTCGTGATGGCAGCAGCCGTCGAGCGTGACGTTGATCGAGTACCGAAGGGGTCTCATCTCGTTTGCTCTCCATCGATGGGCGCCGCGCGTTCACCGGACCGTATGCAGACGACTGCCGGCGCGATGTCTCATCGGCGCCTCGATCCCACCGCCGCAGGAGCTGGCGATTCCAGGCGTGTCGAGCCGGCGATGTGAGGCGCCTCGGTGCGTCGCTCGTTCGACCTCGTGCCCGACGCTCGGCGCACGGCCCGGCGGTCGGCCTGCTCGAAACCTGGCCATGCTCAGGAAGTGGGCGGTCGCGCCGTCCGGCACGGCGGTCGGCCTGCTCGGAACCTGGCCATGCCCAGGAAGTGGGCGGGCGCCGGCGGATCGACGCGGATCAGCGCAGCTGGCGTGGCTTGCGGCGGCGCGCGAAGAAGTCGCGCAGCAGCTGCCCGCACCGCTCGGCCGCGACCCCGCGCACCACCTCCACCCGGTGGTTGAGCCGCGGGTCGCGCGGCACGTCGTACAGGGCCCCGACGGCGCCGGCCTTGGGGTCGTCGGCCCCGAACACCAGCCGCGGCAGGCGGGCCAGCACGAGCGCCCCGGCGCACATCGTGCACGGCTCCAGCGTCACGTACAGCGTGCAACCGTCCAGGCGCCAGGAGCCGACGACGGCGGCCGCGTCACGCAGGGCGAGGATCTCCGCGTGGGCCGTTGGATCCTGGTCCACCTCGCGGCGGTTGTGGCCCCGGGCGATCACCTCGCCGTCGCGGACGACGACCGCGCCGATGGGCACGTCGTCGTGCGCCGCGGCCCGCTCGGCCTCGGCGATCGCCGCCTGCATCCAGGTCTCGTCCATGTTCGCCGGCAGGCTAGACGCGCTGCGGGGACGACCCGCCGCCGCTACGTTCAGCGGACGGGTCGGACGCGGAGTGGCCCGCAGAGGACAGCGTGGAGTACCACCCCGGGGTCGAGTTGCAGCTGCTCGACGTCACCGTTCGAGCGCAACGAGCGATCCTGCGGGCCAAACGGCCGGAAGACGTCGTTGCGGCGCTGGAGCGCGCCGTGGCCCAGCTCGGCGGCTCCCTCGTGCCGGCCCACATCGCGGGCGACGAGGTACTGCACATGGACGTCGGCCTCGGCGTGCGCGGGCCGCTGCTGCCCTGGGCCGCGCCCGACGACCCGGCGCGCCCGCGGCTGGAGCACGTGCTGCCCGGCCTGGTCGAGGACGGCCAGCAGATGGTCCATCGCCTGTGGCGCCTGGCCGAACGCGGCGACCCTACGCTGCACGACGAGCTCACCGGCGCGCTTCACGCCACCGCCACCACCAGGCTGATCACCCGCTCGCGTGCCGGTGACGTGCTGGCGGGCCTGGTGCTGGACCCGGACGGAGCCGTTGCGCGCCTCCATGGCGGCGCCCGCATGAGCAGCCTGCTGCACCAGCTGGCCGTCAACGTCCGCAGCGAACTCGACGTGGACGAACGGCTCGGGCGCCTGCACGGCCTCGCACTGGTCGCGGTCCTGCCCCAGTCCGACGAGGCGCGGGCGCAGGAGCTGCTGACCCGACTCGACCAGCGCTGGCGGCGCCGCGAGGACACGATCGACGCGCCGCTGCGGGGCGCGGTCACGGTCGTGGCCGACCGGCCGATCGACGCCCTGGCACGGCTGCGCGAGCGGCTCGGCCTGGTCCGCAGCGACGACGAGACGGTGGACGCCCCATGACCGCTGACCCGCGACCGTCCACCGAGCCGGTCATCGACCTCAGCCGCCACACGCAGCTCGACGACCGCCAGTCGGCGCTGGTCGCCACGTTCGTGGAGCTGTTCTCGCTCGCCGACCGTCACGGCGCGGCCGTGCACGCCCGCGAGCTGCTGACCGGCGGCCGCGACGCCGACGAGATCCGCGAGGCGCTCGCGCTCGCCCAGCGCCACGTCGGCGAGCTGTGGCAGGCGGGACACTGGACCATCACGCAGGAGCACGCCGCCACGGCCGTCGCCGAGGCGGTGTTGGCGACGCTCGACGAGACGGTGGACGACCGCCCCGCCGTCGGCCGGGTCGCGATCGCGGCCGCCGACGGCGAGTGGCACGCCCTGCCGGCCCGCCTGGCCGGCCACGCGTTCTCACGGGTCGGGCTGGAGACGGTCTTCCTCGGCGCCGGCCTGCCGGCCGGCGACGTCGCACGCACGCTGCCGGCCCTGCAGGTGGACGCCCTGGCCGTCAGCGTCACCATGCCGTCGAACCTCACCGGCGCCGCCCGCACGGTCGCGGCCGGCCACAGCGCCGGGCTGCCGGTGCTGCTCGGCGGCGGGGCCAGCTCACCGCAGCGGGCCCGCGCGCTGGGCGCCGAGGCCCACGCCTCGTCCGTGCAGGACGGGGCCCAGACCGTGTTGCGCTGGATCGAGGAGGGCGCCCGTGCGACCGGGACCCCGGCGCTGCGCAGCGCGGAGACGGACGCCATGCGCCGCCGTCGCACGGTCCTGCTCGACGAGGCGTTCTCGGCCGCCGAGGAGCGCTGGCACGCGCTCGACGAGGTGCCCGACGACCTGCTCGACCACGTCATCGAGGACCTCGAGCAGCTCTACGACCACCTCGTCGCGGCGGTGCTGGTCGACGAGCCGCCCGTGTTCACCTCGCTGGTGCCGTGGCTGACCGAGGTGCACGCCGGCCGGGGCCTGCCGCCGGCCCTGCTGGAGATCGAGCTGGAGTCCCTGGACACGGTGCTCGGCGAGCATCCCGAGGCCCGAACGCTGGTACGGGATGCGCGGTCGAGCGGCGCGGGCGACTGAGGCAGACTGGCGTCCGACCTCAAAAGGACGTCGCATGCTGAACACCCGCACCTACCACGTGCCCGACATCTCCTGCGACCACTGTCGTGCCGCCATCGAGGCCGAGCTGGACAAGCTGGCCGGCGTCGGCTCACGCACCGTGAACATCCCGGACAAGACGGTGATCGTGGAAGGCACCGTGTCGGAGGACGCCGTCACCAAGGCGATCAGCGACGCGGGTTACGAGGTCGAGCGGGTCACCGGTGAGGGCACCTCGATGCCCGGCGGCCACCCCGGCCCCATGCCGTGATCTCGCCGTCCGCCCAGCACCAGCGGATCCCGGGCCGTCGGCCCGGGATCCGTCCGTCTCACGGCCGCGTCACGCGTCCAGCGTGAGCTCCTGGATCTGGTTCTTGCCGTAGAAGGCGATCGCCCGCACGCCGTGCTCGCGCATCACGGCGCCGATGCGACGCTTGTCCTGCTCGCGGGCGTCGTCGTCCTCCGACGGCAGGCCGGCCTGGACCACGAGGTTGCCGCGCTCGAGCTCGTCGTTGAGGTTCTCGAGACGGATCGCCTCGTCGCCGAGCGCCTTCTGGACCGTGCGGACCACCTTGCCCAACGCGCCGTGCTCGTCGCCGCCGGGATCGATCTGCTCGGTGCCCTCGTCACCGGACAGCACCTCGACGTCGGTCACGCCCGCGTCGGACAGCGCCTGGCGCAGGTCGTCGACGCGGCCGCGGTCGTCGAGCACGCCGACGACCTTCTCGGTCGGATACACGAGCATGTTGTCGCTCACGTGAGGCTCCTCGCACGTCGGCCGCGGCGTTCGCGGCCTCGGACGTCGGCCGCCGTCGCGGCCCTCGCCTCCATGACAGTCGGCGCTCGTGGCGCTGTCCACCGTCGCGCCTGCCCATCCGGGCAGACGTCCCGCGTCCCGACGTCCCCGGAGGTGGCCGCGGCTAGGTGTCGCAGATCGCAGCGTTGTTGACACGGGTGATGGGCGGGCCACCGACTGCGTGATGGAAACGGTGATGGTTGTAGCGGGGGAGCCAGCGGTCAAGGTTGGCGGTGCGCGCGGCGTTGGAGCGGTACAGCTGCTGGTAGGCCCACTCGCGTCGCAAGGTCTGGTTGAACCGTTCGACCTTGCCGTTGGTCTGTGGCCGCCGGGGCCGGATCCGGAGGTGGCGGCGCACCCCGGTTTCGGTCAGGGCTTGGGCGAACTCGCGCGAACGGACGTAGGCCAGGGCGTTGTCGGTCATCACGCGTTCGACT
>NZ_JBGUAX010000020.1 GCF_041821065.1 Egicoccus sp. AB-alg2
GCTCGCAGCTCACCGCCGGAGGCCGTACCCTCCGGCGGTGAGCGCGTTCGCGCACCAGTTCCCGCGACCATCCCCGTCCTCTGGCGCTGGCCGAGGCTGAAGACGCATTCGACACGGCCGCGACGGGGGAGGAGACGACCACCATGCCCAAGAACGACAACCGTCCGAAGGTGACGCTCGCCTGCACGGAGTGCAAGGAGCGCAACTACATCACCTCGAAGCACCGCGTGAACCAGCGCGAGCGCATCGAGCTGCGCAAGTTCTGCTCGCGCTGCCGCACCCACCAGGTGCACCGCGAGACCCGCTGACGCCCGCCGGCGGCAGGCCTCCCGACCCGCGTGTCCGTACCCGGACCGCGGGTCGCGGCGTTTCGGGAGCGGCCCGCTCACCGGCCTAGGATGACGGGCGCAGCGACCACCGCGACATGAGGGAGCCGATGGCGCTCAACCCGGACAAGGTCGGGACCAGCTACCCGCCCTACACCTACGAGGTGTCGCGGGAGAAGATCCGCGAGTACGCCATGGCGCTCGGCGAGCGCGACCCGCGCTATTACAGCGACGGCGACGACTGCGTGGCACCGCCCACGTTCGCCGCGGCCTTCACCGTCACCAAGGGCGGCCAGGCCGCGTTCGCGGACCCCGACCTCGGGGCGCACTGGACCCTGGTGCACGGCTCGCAGACCTACCAGTTCGGCAGCCGGCCGATCCGTCCGGGCGACGTGCTCAGCTGCACACCCCGCATCGCCGACATCGCCGTCCGGGGCAGCAACGAGCTCATGACCATCGAGGTGGACTGCCGCTTCGCCGACGACGACACCCGGGCGGTGCTGTCCAAGGCCGTCATCGTCTTCCTCGGCTCGGCACCCGCGGCCGACACCCGCGACGACACCGCGCCGGCGACTGCTGCCGACGACGACGCCGCCCGGGCGGCCGAGGAGGGTGCGGCATGAGCGCCATCGAGGTGGGGACGCAGCTGCCCGAGGTGTCGCAACGCTGCAACCTGACGACGTCGGTCGCCTACGCCGCCGCGTCCGGGGACCTGAACCCGCTGCACTACGACCCGGAGTTCGCCGGCAACGTCAGCCCGACCGGCGGGATCATCGCCCACGGCATGTACGCCATGGGGCTCGCCTCGCGTGTGCTGACCGAGTTCGCCGGCGGTCCCGAGCGGGTCGCCGAGGTCAACGTGCGCTTCACGCGCCCCTGGCCGCTGCACACCACCACCACCTTCGGCGGCACCGTCACCAACGTCGACGACGACATCGCCACGGTGCAGTTGTGGGGCCGCAACGAGAACGGCGATCAGATCCTGAAGGGCGTGGGCAAGATCCGCCGGTGACCCCGCCTGCCACGCCTTGCCCGCCGCGCCCTGCGTGCGGCGCCGCAGGGGCCGGTTGTCGCGGACCGGTCGTCGGGGTTACCCTGTGGGCGCTGCCTCCCGGTGAGGCAGCGTTCCCTTGTCAGGGCCCGATCCGTCGAGCACCGCTGGGGGACGGACGGGAGTAGCTCAATTTGGCAGAGCACCGGTCTCCAAAACCGGCGGTTGGGGGTTCAAGTCCCTCCTCCCGTGCGACACGCTGACGCGGCAAGTCGACACGTCAGCGTCCATCCCATCCGGCCCGCGTGCCGCGTCGCGACCCGCTCGGGCGCGCGCGAGGGCACACCCCGGACGCGTCAGCGCACTCGTGCCACGACGCGTCCTGCCTCGCCCACCGTTCTCGGGCAGGAGTCCCACAGATGAGTCGCGAGTCCAAGCGCAACGCCGACCGTGAAGAGCGCCGCACGTCCGGCCAGGTCAGCGCGGCCGAGGAGGCCCCGAAGACCCGCGAGCGCACCTCGCCGGGCCAGTTCCTGCGGGAGGTCCGCAGCGAGCTGCGCAAGGTGGCCTGGCCCAACCGCAAGGAGGTCGTGTCCTACACGATGGTCGTCCTCGTGGTGACCCTCGTGCTGGTCGCGATCGTGTGGGGGATGGACGAGGTCTTCCGTCGCGCAGTCATCAACACCCTGGGTTAGAGGAAACCGTGTCCGACGACGCCCGCATGTCCGATGAGCGCCCCGACGGCGAAGACGCCGTCCGTGAGGAGCTGCCCCCGGTCGAGGCACCCGATGCCCCGGCCGACGCCGAGCTGCGCTCGGCCAGCAACGCCGACAACGCGGCCAACGTCCCGGCCGCCGACGAGAGCCTGACCGTGGCCGACGACCTGCCCGGCATCGCCGAACCGCTCGCCCCGCACGCCGACCTCGACGCGGTCGCCGAGGCCGTCGTCCCCGTCGACGAGGCCGAGGAGGCGCCCGGCGAACTCGACACGGTCGGCGCCACGGAGACCGCCCCCGGCACCACCGAGGACGCCGCCGGCACCGACGAGGATTCGCTGGCCGCGGACGACCTCGACGACCTGCTCGGGATCGCCTCCAGCGCGGGGCGCGACGATGCCGCCGCCGCTGGGGACGAGGACGTGGATCCGGGCGGCCAGCCCGTCGACGCCGTCGACGTCCCGGCCGAGGACCCGGTCGCCTCGGACGCGGGGCGCGACGGGTCCGTCGCGGCCACCGACGCGCCGGTGGCGTCCGCCGACGGTGCCGCGGAGACCGAGGCCCCGGTCCGTCGCGGACGTCCGCGGTCGCTGGCCGACGTGCGCGACAAGAAGGAACTCAACCGCCTGCTCGGCGATTGGTACGTCGTGCACACCTACGCCGGCTACGAGCAGCGCGTGAAGGACAACCTGCTCAGCCGCGTGGAGGCGCTCGAGGCCGAGGACCGCATCTACGAGGTGCACATCCCGACCGAAGAGGTGACCGAGTACAAGAAGGGCAAGAAGACCACGTCGCAGAAGAAGTTCCTGCCGGGCTACGTGCTCGTGCGCATGGAGATGGACGACGAGGTCTGGGGCATCGTGCGCCACACCCCGGCGGTGACCGGGTTCGTCGGCTCGCCGGGCACCCGCCCCGTGCCGCTGCCGCTGCGCGAGGTCGCCGACACCCTGAAGCTGCCCGACGAGTACGTCGAGGTGGTCGAGACCGACGAAGCCGCGCCGGCGCAGCCGGAGAAGGTCGTCGCCGAGATCGACCTCGAGGTCGGCGAGACCGTCCGCGTCACCGGCGGGCCGTTCGCGGACTTCACCGGCACCATCGCGGAGATCAACCTCGACCAGGCCAAGCTCAAGGTGCTGGTCAGCGTGTTCGGTCGCGAGACCCCGCTCGAGCTGCCCTTCGACAACGTCGCGAAGCTGTAGCGGACGCCGGCCGGCGGCGTGCCCGCCCGGCCGGCGCAGACATCCAGACGTCGCGGCCGACGCCGCGCGAACCGAGGACCCCGCGCCGCGCGCCCGGGGCACACCACGTGGGAGGCCGCCCGCCGCGGCGGCCGCCGGACCACGCGAGGAGAACGAGAACCATGGCGAAGAAGGTCGCAGGCTTCATCAAGCTGCAGATCCCGGCCGGTCAGGCCAACCCCGCACCGCCGGTCGGTCCGGCGCTCGGTCAGCACTCCGTGAACATCATGGAGTTCTGCAAGGCGTTCAACGAGCGCACCCAGCAGATGCAGGGTGACATCGTCCCGGTGGAGATCACGGTCTACGAGGACCGTTCCTTCACCTTCATCATGAAGACCCCGCCGGCCGCCCAGCTGCTGCTGAAGGCCGCAGGGCTGCAGAGCGGCTCGGGCACCCCCAACACGGTCAAGGTGGGCAAGGTCTCCCGTGACCAGGTCCGCGAGATCGCGGAGAAGAAGATGCCCGACCTCAACGCGGTCGACGTCGACGGCGCGATGAAGATCATCGAGGGCACCGCCCGCTCGATGGGCCTCACCGTCGAGGGCTGACCCGCTCGAACACCCTTCTACCGTGGGAGACGGAGCCGTAACTCCGTCGTCTGACCACGAGGAGTGCATGACCCATGGCCAAGCGAGGCAAGAAGTACGCAGCGGCGGTCGCGAAGATCGACGCGGACCGGCTCTACGGCCCCAAGGCGGGCCTGGCGCTGCTCAAGGAGATCGACTCCTCCGGCTACGACGCGACGGTCGACTGCGCGTTCCGTCTGGGCATCGACCCGCGCAAGGCGGACCAGATGGTCCGCGGCGCCGTGTCGCTGCCGCACGGCATCGGCAAGACCGTCCGGGTCGCGGTGGTGGCCGGTGGTGACAAGGCGGCCGAGGCGCGCGAGGCGGGCGCCGACCACGTCGGCGGTGACGACCTCGTCGAGCAGCTCGGTTCCGGTGAGCTGCTCGACCAGATCGACTCGGTCATCGCCACGCCCGACATGATGGGCAAGCTCGGTCGGCTCGGGAAGACGCTGGGCCCCCGCGGCCTGATGCCGAACCCGAAGTCGGGCACGGTGACGATGAACGTCGCCCAGGCCGTCCGCGAGATCAAGGCGGGCCGCATCGAGTACCGCTCGGACCGCAACGGCAACGTCCACACCGTGTTGGGCAAGGCCTCGTTCCCGGTCGAGCAGCTCGTGGAGAACTACGCCGCGCTGCTCGAGGAGATCATCCGCCAGCGGCCGTCGGCCGCCAAGGGCCGCTACCTGCAGACCGTCGCGGTCTCGACCTCCTCCAGCCCGGCGGTGCCGCTGGACCCCGCCAAGTCCCGCGACCTGCTGGCCGACGAGGAGGCCTGACCTCCGGCTCGCGCGGTCGTCGGCCGCGCCGGATGGATCCCTGCTGGAGCCCGCCCTGGTGGCGGGCTCCAGCCGTTGAGGGGCGCGCCGGGGAGGTGTCCGCCCGTCCAGCCGTTCAGTGGATCGTCAGTCCCCCGCTGCCGAGCCCGCGTCTAGGGTCGCCTGACACCCGGACGGCTCGTTCGGGCCGTGGAGGGAGCCGACCGCTCGATGCGCCAGGACCGCCCGGCGACGAGGTCACGCCGACGTCGGGTGTGGCCCGGCAACCTCGTGGCGGCGGCGATCGTCGTCGGGGCGGCGCTGTTCGGCGGCAGTGCCGGCGCACAGACCGACGAGCCCACCCGCAACCAGCAGGCCGACGTGCTGGCCCGCGGTGCCGGCCTGTTCCAGGCGCACTGTGCGGCCTGCCACGGCACCCGTGGCGAGGGTGGCCCCGGCCCGGGGGACCTGGCGGGACCGCCGATCGACGAGGTCGACGTGAACTTCGTCGACCTGACGCTGCGGACGGGCCGCATGCCGATCCCGGCGCCGTCGCACGGCATCCGCATCACCGACTACGACGACGCCCAGCGCGAGGCCGTCGTCGCGTTCATGCGCGAGCGCTTCGACCTGCCGGGGGAGTTGCCGACCGTCGGCGAGGGCGACGCGTCACGGGGCCAGGAGCTGTACGTCCGCAACTGTGCGGCCTGCCACGCGGCCGCGGCCAGCGGCGGCATCTCGGGCGCGGCCGTCCAGGTGCCACCGCTGACGGGCCTCGACCCGATCGCCATCCACCAGGGCACCCGTGTCGGGCCCTTCGAGATGCCGGCCTTCGAGCAGGCCGTTCTCGACGACCAGGCCATCGCCGACATGGTGGCCTACCTCGCCGTGGTCGACGAGGCGCCCCGCACGGCCGGGGGACTGCAGGAACTCGACGCGATCAGCTCCGCCCTGCTCATGCTCGCCCTGACGCTGGCCGCCGGCCTGGTCGTGCTGGTCGTGGCGCGGGCGCGGCGCTGGTCGACGACCGAGCCCGAGGGCTTCCACACCACCGACCCCTTCGAGCCGAGGTGACGCCCGCGTGAGCCTCCCCGAGCGCCGACCCGGCGGCCGGTTGCCGACCGAGCCGACCGGTCCTAGCCGTGCCGCCGGCGACTTCCGCCGCGGCTGGGTGCTGGGCTGGAGCGCCGCGTGCGGCGTCGCGCTCGTGGTCCTGCTCGGGCTGTGGGTGCTGGACGCGGACACCGCCGTACTCGCGCTGGTCGCAGCGGTCGCCGCCGGGTCCGCCAGCGTCGCCCTCCACCACGTGGTCGTGACCCAGGACGAGGGCGAACGCACCGTCCCGCGGCCCCCCGAGCCCGACGACGTGGTGCCGCTCGCCGGTCGACGCCGGCTGTTCGGCGGCGCGCTGGCCGGCGCCGCCGTGCTCGGGATCGGCGCAGCCGGCGGCCTGCTGGCGTTCGGCAGCCGGCGCCCGGCCGCCAGCGCCTGGGCGGGCGGCGGTCGACTGACCCAGCTCGACGGGTCGCCCGTACGGCCCGAGGACGTGCCCCCCGGTGGCGTCGTCACCGTGTGGCCACCCGATGCCGTGGGCACCGAGCTGGCGGCGGTCATGCTGATCCGCCTGCGCGAACCGCCCGAGCCGCCCACCCGGGTCGACGAGGTCGCCGACGACACGCTGATCGCCTACTCCCGGCTGTGCACGCACGCCGGCTGCGCGGTCGCGCTCTACCGCGACTTCGACCAGGCGCTGTTCTGTCCCTGCCACCAGGCCACCTTCGACGCCCGGCGGGGTGGACAGCCCACGTTCGGCCCGGCGTCGGTCCCGCTGCCGCAGCTGCCGCTCGCGATCGACGACGACGGTTTCCTCGTCGCAACGGGTGACCTCTCGGCGCCGCCGGGCGCCGTCGGAGGCACGCTGTGAGCCGCGGGTCGCCCATCGCCAGCCTGGCCGACGCGCTCGACCGCCGGATCGGCAGGTCTGCGCCCCGGCCCAGCGTCTGGCCGACCGGTGTCGGCCCCATGATCAGCCACGTGATCGTGGTGAGCTTCCTCGTGCTCTTCGTGACCGGGGTGTTCCTGACGCTGTTCTACCGGCCCTCGGTGGCACCGGTGACCTACACGGGGTCCTCGACGCTGTACGACGGCGCCACCCTGCCGCACGCCTACGCCTCGGTCGTCCGGCTCAGTTCCGACATCCCGGGCGGGCTGTTCGTCAAGCGGGTGCACACCGCCGCGTCACACCTGTTCCTCGCCGCCATCGTGCTGCATCTGCTGCGGGTCATGGCGACCGGCCAGTTCCGCCGGCCGCGCCTGGGCAACCACCTCCTCGGCATCCTCCTGCTCCTGCTCGGGATCGGGTTCGCCTACACCGGCGAGTTGCTGCCGTTCACCCTCGTGGCCAGCTCCAGCCTGCGGATCGCCGAGGCGGTGCTGGCCTCGATCCCGTTCCTGGGCGAGCCGCTCGCGTCGATCGTCATCGGCACCGAACTGCCCAGCGACCGCATCCTGATCGGCGCGTGGGCGTTGCACGTCGTGCTGCTGCCGCTGGGCTTCGCCGCGCTGACCTACTGGCACCTGCGTCTGGTCCACCGCCGCACGCCGACGACGCACCTGCGCCCCGACCTCGACGTGACCCGCGTGGCCGTCGGCCGTCCGCTGTGGCCCGACGCCGTCGCCCGGTTCGCGCTGCTGACGACCGGGATCGTCACCCTGCTGACGTTGAGTGCCGCCCTGATCCCGTGGGCCGACCGGGAACTGGCCGGCCCCTTCGTGCCGGCCGAGGCGACCAACTCGGTGCATCCCGCCTGGCCGCTGTTCTTCACGACCGGTGCCCTCCGGGTGCTGCCCGCCATCGACCTGACGTTCCTGGGGATGCGGATCACGAACGTGTTCGTCGCGGCCGCCGTGCTGCCGGGAATCCTGATCGGGATGCTGGCGGTGTATCCGTTCCTCGAGCGCAAGCTGCTGGGTGACGACGCGGACCACCACACCGTGGACCGCATCCTCGACGTGCCGCTGCGTGCCGGTGCCGTCGGGGCCTTCACGGGCATCGGGGCGGTGCTGACCCTGGCGGCCGGGGTCGACGTGTTGTCGTTCTGGCTGGCGACCCCGGTCGAGTCGGTCGTCGTCGCGTTCCGCGTCGCCCTGGTCGCCGTCCCCGCGCTGGCGGCCGCGGTGATGGTGAAGGCGGCGCACACGCGGGCCCGCGCCGAGGCCGAGGCCTTCCGCCGGCCCGCACCAGTACGTCCCACGTCGCCGCAGCAGGAGGATTCGCCGTGAGCCGTGCCCACGTGCGGGTCCTGCGACCGCTGGCCGTGCTGGCGTCCGCCACCCTGGTCCTCGCGGCGTGCGGCGAGGGCTCCCGGGATGCGATCACGACACCCGTGTCGCCCGAGGCCGGCGAGATCAACTGGCTGTGGTGGTTCTCGCTGGCCCTGGGGACGCTGGTCTACGTCGCCGTGCTGGTGCTGCTGGCCGTCCCGTTGGTGCGTGCCCGCCGCCGCGCCCGCCGCGACGCCCACCTCGACGACCTCCGCACCCGCGTCCACGGCCGGGATGGGGGGCAACGAGCGAGCGCAGCGAGCGAGAAGGGGGACCCATCCCTCGTACTGTCCGAACCGCCGGACACCAGCCGGCCGTTGGACACGGCCCCGGCCGCGCTGGTCGACGAGCCCCTGGCGGCGGCCGATCCGGGCCTGGCCGCCGAGGCGCGCCGCGACGCGCCGGTGCGCAGCCGGCTGATCTGGTGGGGCGGGCTCATCCTGCCCGCGATCATTCTGCTGGTGCTGCTCGTGGCGGCGTCCACGGTCGGCGCCCGTACCGCGCACGTGGCCGAGGACGGTGACCTCGTCATCGAGGTGGTCGGGCACATGTTCTGGTGGGAGGTCGTCTATCCCGACCACGACGTGGTCACGGCCAACGAGATCGTCATCCCGACCGACCAGCGGGTCCGGCTGGTGCTGACCACCGACGACGTGATCCACAGCTTCTGGATCCCACGCCTGCACGGCAAGGTCGACATGATCCCCGGCACGGTCAACGACCTGACCTTCACCGCCACCGAGGAGGGGTTCTTCCGCGGCCACTGCGCGGAATACTGCGGCATCGCGCACGCACAGATGGTCAAGTTCGTCGAGGCGGTGTCGCCGGCGGCCTTCGACACCTGGGTGGAGCAGCAACAGCAGGCCCCGGTCGGCGCCGAGGTGACCGAGACGACCGCCGAGGGCGAACGGCTCTTCTTCGCGACCGGCTGTGCCGACTGCCACGCCGTGCGTGGCACGAACGCGATCGGCGCCATCGGTCCGGACCTGAGCCACCTCGCGTCCCGCCGCACGCTGGCGGCCGGGATCGTGCCCAACACGCGTGAACAGCTCGGCCGGCTCATCGTCGACCCGTGGGGCGTGAAGCCGGGCAACCCGATGCCCCCGACGGTCCTGTCCGACGAGGAGCTCGAGGCGCTGCTCGACTACCTGGAGACCTTCAGCGCCGAGGGCGCCGCACGCATGGAAGGCGGCTCATGAGCGGCGGTGTCGGCGCCATGTTGCGGTTCGAGGGGCGGACTGCGGTCTCGGAGGAGCGGACATGAGCAGTACGACCGGCACCGGGGGCGCGCACACGCCGGCCACGCCCGAGGACGTCGAGCTGCTCGACCAGGTCTGGGCCAGCAAGCCGGGCTTCCTCGGCTGGGTCGGCCAATGCAATCACAAGGCGGTCGGCCGCCGGTTCGTCTTCACGGCCTTCTTCTTCCTGCTGCTCGGTGGCGCGCTGGCGATGGTCATGCGCCTGCAGCTGATCCAGCCCGACAACGACGTGGTCGGACCCGACGGCTTCAACCAGCTGTTCACGATGCACGGCACGATCATGATGTTCCTCTTCGTCGTGCCGATGCTGAAGGGGTTCACGATCTACGTCGCGCCGCTGCAGCTCGGCGCGCGCGACATGCCGATGCCGCGGGTCAACGCATTCAGCTACTGGGCCTACCTCGCGGCCGGGCTGTTCCTGTTGTCGAGCTTCGTCGCGGGCGCGATCCCCGACGGTGGCTGGTTCGCGTACGTGCCGTTGACCGGTCCGGAGTTCTCGCCGGGACTGGGCCTGGACTTCTGGCTGCTCGGCGTGACGCTGCTGGAGGTGTCGGCGATCGCCGGGGCGACCGAGATCGTCACCCTGGTCGCCCGCTTCCGGGCGCAGGGAATGTCGCTCGGGCGCGTCCCGGTGTTCGTGTGGTCGTCGCTGGTGGCGGCCGTGATGATCCTGTTCGCGTTCCCGCCGCTGGTCGCGGGCACGATCCTGCTGGAGCTCGACCGCAAGATCGGCACGCGCTTCTTCGATGCCACCGGCGGGGGCGACCCGTTGCTGTGGCAGCACCTGTTCTGGTGGTTCGGGCACCCCGAGGTCTACATCCAGCTCATCCCGGCCGTGGGGATGGCGGCGGCCATCGTCACGGTCGCGGCCGGCCGGCGGCTCGCCGGGCGGACCGCCTACATCGCCGCGACCGTCTCGATCGGGATCCTGTCGTTCGGGCTGTGGGTGCACCACATGTACGCGACCGGGATCCCGCTGCTGGGGACCTCGCTGTTCATGGCCGCGTCGATGATGATCGCGATCCCCTCGGGGGTGGTGATCATGTGCTTCATCGGCACGCTGTGGTGGGGCCGGATCCGGTGGTCGTCCGCCATGCTGTACGTGGTGGGCTTCGTGTTCGTCTTCGTCGCCGGCGGGATCACCGGCGTGATGGTCGCGATGGTCCCGTTCGACCTGCAGGCGCACGACACCTACTTCGTGGTCGCCCACTTCCACTACGTGCTGATCGGCGGCTCGCTGTTCCCGATCCTGGCCGCCATGCACTTCTGGTTGCCCAAGCTGACCGGCCGGATGATGCACGAGGGCGCCGGGAAGGTCGCGTTCGCGCTCAACTTCGTCGGGTTCAACGTCGCCTTCTTCCTGCAGCACTGGCTCGGTCTGGTCGGCATGCCGCGCCGGATCTGGACCTACGAGGCGGGGCTGGGCTGGGACGGCTGGAACCTCGTCTCCAGCCTCGGCTCGTTCGTGATGGGCCTGGGCATGCTGGTGTTCGCGCTGAACCTGCTGTGGGCGCACCGCCGGGGGGCGCCGACCGCCCCCGACGACCCGTGGGGCGGTGACACGCTCGAGTGGGCGACCACCTCGCCGGCACCCAACTACAACTTCCTCGGCACCATGCGGGTCGCCAGCCCCGAGCCGATGTGGGACGGCGAGTCGGTGGTCGGGCTGCCGGGAGACCCGGACGTCGAGGTGCCGGACTGGCAGGCGCGACTGGACATCCCGCGCGAACGCCTGCGCGAGACCCTGGCCACGACCGGCCTCGACGCCCACCCCGACCACATCATCAGCCTGCCGGGCCACTCGTTCTGGCCGGTGTGGCTGACGCTCGCGCTGGTGATCGGACTGACCGGGGTCCTCGTCGACGGGGTCTCGCTCGGTCTGGCCGGGCTCGGGGCGATCATCGTGGCCACCACCGCGTGGCTGTGGCCGGGAGTGGAGTGACGATGTTCGCCCGCCGCTCCCGTACCGCGCACCCGGTCACCGACGAGGGCCTGCGCGGCCTGACCGTCGGCGCATGGGGGATGCTGCAGACCATCATCGTCCTGGCCGTCGGTACGGCCGGCTTCGCGACCGCCGCGCTGTACCTGCACAGCGGGCAGCCGGCCTGGCCGCCCGACGGCATCGCGCCTCCCGGTGCGGGCCGCGGCGTCGCGTCGGTCGTGGCCAGCGTCGGGGCTTGCGTCGCGATCGTCGTCGCACGGCGGCGGTGCCTGGCGGAGGCCCGCCCCGACACCGCGCTCGCGCTGCTGGCCGCCGGCGCTTTGCTCGTCGGCGCGATCGTGCCGCTGGTCCTCGACCTGGGGGCGCTGCCGTTCCGGTGGGACGTCCACGTCTACGCCTCGCTGTACTGGGTCATCACCGGCGTCGTCGTCACGTACCACGCCGTGGCGCTGCTGATGGTCGGCGCGACGCTCGGCCAACGGCTGGTCGGCCTGATCGACCGGGACCGGATGCTGGAGCTGGACAACACCGTGCTGATGGTGTTCTTCACCGCGCTGGCCGGCGCGGCGCTGCTGGCGCTGCTGCACTGGCTGCCCGTGGTCCACACCGCCGACGGGGTCGGCGTGCCGCAGGTCGGACCGGGGAGCCGCGGATGAGCCTGATGACGCGCGGGACCCCCCGCCAGGAACATCGCACGAACGTCCGCCGCTTCGACGCGGTCTTCGGCGGCCCGATCTGGTGGGGGATGCACCTGGCGGGCGTGTACTGGCTCGTGCCGCGCCTGTGCGGGTGGGGTACCAACTGGCCGTGGCACGCCTGGACGCTGCTGATGGTGGCGCTGTGCGCCCGGGCCGCACTGTCGGCCAGCCAGGTCGGTCGGGCCGGCCACGCGGCGCTGCAGGCCGACCCCGGCGACCCGACCGCCCGCCGTGACACCTACCTCGGCTGGCTGGGGTTCTTCTTCTCGACCTTCTTCGGAGCGGTCACGCTGTTCGAGGGGCTGCCGGCCTGGTTCCAGGACGGCTGCCTGTGACTCCCGATCCGTGGTACGCCGCCTGGGTGTTCGACGCCCCCGCCCTGCTGTTGCTGGGCGGCACCAGCGCGCTGTACCTGCGGGGGCGGGGGCGACGCCACGCGCGCGGCGCGCCGGCGCAACCGCGGCGCACGGCCGCGTTCCTGGCCGGTGTCGCGGCGGGCCTGCTGGCCCTGGTCACGCCGATCGCCGCGTGGAGCGCCCATCTGTTCTGGGTCCACATGGTCCAGCACCTGCTGCTGCTGGTCGTGGCCGCGCCGCTGCTCGCCCTGGGCGAACCGGTCAGCACGATCCGCCCGGTCCTGCCCCCCGCCGGCCGCCACGCCCTGGCACGCGCCTCACGCTGGTCACGGCGCCTGCGACGTGGCATCGGCGACCCGCACCCCGTCCTGCTCGCCACCGTGGTGCACATCCTCGCGACCTGGATCTGGCACGCGCCGGTGCTCTACGACGCCGCGGTCTCGAATGCCGGGATCCACCTGCTCGAGCACGCCGCGTTCCTGGGCACGGGCGTGTGGTTCTGGTCCGAGATCGTCGCGGTCGCCCGCCGTGACCGCCGCTCGCGCGGGCTGGCGCCGCTGTGCCTGGGTGCGCTGATCGCCACCGGCGGCGTGCTGGGCGCGCTCCTCGTCTTCGCCGACCGGTCCCTCTACGCCGTCTACACCGGCGCGGGCGGGCTGACGGCGCTCGAGGACCAGGAGTTCGCCGGCGCGCTGATGTGGGTGCCGCCGAGCTTCGTGTACGCCGTCGTCGCGATCCGGCTCTTCGTCGCCTGGATCGACGCCTCCGACACCGAGCTGCGGGCCCGCGAGCGCCGCGAGCGCGCGGCCGGCCGGCACTGACGACACCTCGTCGCGGGGGCCGTCGGCGGCGTCCGATCGCCGGCGTCGGGGCGGGCGCGACGAGGTGGTGCGGTCGCGGCTGCGCGCATCGGTCGCGGCTGGTCGCCCGGGCAGGCAGCGAGGCGCGACGGTTGCCGGCTCGCGCGACGGGACGCGACGGGGGAGCGGAGGGGTGTGGTGGTCGCCGTAGCAGGGGCTATCTCGGAAGCGCCCCCAGGGCGCGCACCGGGAGCGAGCGAAGCGACCCCTGCGCAGGCGACCACCACAGCCCCGGAGCGGTCGGGCTCCGGGCCGGCTCGGAGCGCCTTCAGGGCGCGCACCGCGAGCGTGCGAAGCGACCCCTGCGCAGGCGACCACCACAGCCCCGGAGCGGTCGGGCGACGCGTTCGGCGCCGCGCCGAGGACCCGCGTTCGGCGCTGCGCCGAGGACCCGCGTTCGACGCCGCGCCGGTGGCGGGGTACGCTTCGCACCCTTCAAGCCGAAGACCGCCGGATGCCCGTCAGGGCCGAAGGTCACGGCGACGCCGCAAGCGAACCAGCGTCCCGTGCGTCCCGCGCAGGTGCGATGTCCCCGACGCCGTCACGACGTGCGATCGGTGGTCCTCCCCCTCGCGCGGTGCGCCAGGGGGTTTTCTCGTTCTCACGGCGTCGTCGCGAGCCTCGGACCAGGCGTGTTCCACCGGCGGGACCGACCCACGACGGAGGAACCCGTGCCCCGTCCCGACAAGGTCGCCGTGGTCGACGAGGTCCGTGAGGGCCTGTCGAACAGCGCTGCGACCCTGCTGACCCATTACCGCGGCCTCAGCGTCACGGAGTTGGCCCAGCTGCGCGCGAAGCTGCGCGAGGCCAACGCCGAGATGCGCGTCGCCAAGAACACCCTCGCCCGTCGCGCCGCGGCCGACGCCGGCATCGAGGGCCTCGAGGAACTGCTGACCGGCCCGACCGGCCTGGTGTTCTGCCAGGAGGACCCGGTGGGTCCGGCCAAGGCGCTGCGTGACTTCGCCAAGGACCACCCGGACCTCGTCGTCCGTGGCGGCTACCTCGACGGCGCCGTGCTCTCCGAGGCCGAGGCCACCAGGCTCGCCGAGTTGGAGAGCCGCGAGGACCTGCTCGCCAAGCTCGCCGGCCTCATGTACGGCGCGCTGGCCAACACCGCGCGCCTGCTCAAGGCTCCGATCGAGCAGCAGGCCCGCCTCGTGCAGGCCCTGATCGACGCCGGCGGCTACGCCGGTGCGCCGGCCGACGCCCCCGCCGAGGAGCCCGCCGGCGCCGAGACCGCCGCGGCTGCCGAGGCTGCCGACGGAGCGCCGGCCACCGAGGCTGCCGACGACGCGCCGGCCACCGAGGCCGCCGACGCCGCCGAGGAGGCCGCTGCGGCGCCCGCCGAGGACGCCGAGGCCTGATCCCGCTTCGCCGGACGCGCGCCGGCTCGCACGATTCCGAACAGACCACAGCAAGAGGAACACCATCATGGCCAAGCTGACCACCGACGAGCTCATCGACGCCTTCAAGGAGCTCACGCTCATGGAGCTGAGCGAGCTCGTCAAGAAGTTCGAGGACACCTTCGAGGTCACCGCTGCCGCGCCGGTCGCCGTCGCCGCTGCGGGTGCCGCCGGCGGTGGCGAGGCCGCGGCCGAGGAGGAGAAGGACTCCTTCGACGTCGTGCTGACCTCGGCCGGGGACAAGAAGATCCAGGTCATCAAGGAGGTCCGCGGCCTCACGAACCTGGGTCTCAAGGAGGCCAAGGAGCTCGTCGAGAGCGCCCCGAAGCCCGTCCTCGAGGGCGTCGACAAGGACGCCGCGAACGACGCCAAGGACAAGCTCGAGGCGGCCGGCGCCAGCGTCGAGCTCGCCTGAGTTCCGCGTCGACGGGACGACGGACGCTCCCGCTGCAAGCCGAGCGTCCGTCGTCCCTGCACCGCCGCCGGGGCCCCCGGCGGCGGTGGCGTTCCGCCCAGACCGTGCGAACGGCGCACGCGAACTTTCGTGTTGACGCAGCGCGACCACGGGGCCTACACTGCTCGGCTGCCGTGTGCCCTGCGTTTCTGCCCCGCTCGCGTTCGCGCTCGAGGCGTCGTCTGCTGACCGAGGTCCTCGCCATCTCCCATGTCGCCGCGCCGCGTCCGCTGGCGTGGTCGACGTGTGTCGGAGGCGAGCCGGTCGCCGACCTCGCCACCCGTGACGGGACGTGGAGCATCGCACGTTCGACACCCGGGAGGGGGACCGGCCGACACGTCGTCCGTCGGCACGCCCCCATGTAGCCCCGACCACGCCGTGGCGAGACGGTCCGGCGCCCCGTCCCGCTACCACGGTCAGTCTCGTGTCCCACCAGCGCACATCGCGCCGCCCCACCCGCGTCCCGCTCCCGCCGGGACGCACCGACCACCACGCCAGGGAGGTCCCTGTTGGCTGGCACCGCCGTCAACTCGCGTCTCAGCTTCGCCAAGATCCGTGAGGCGCTCCCCATCGAGGAGCTCGACCTCGTCGCGATCCAGCGGCTGTCCTTCGAGTGGCTCATCGACCAGGGCCTGGGCGAGATCTTCGACGAGATCTCCCCGATCGAGGACAGCCAGGGCAAGATGGCGCTGTCCTTCTTGAACCACCGGTTCGAGGACCCGAAGTACTCCGTCGAGGAGTGCAAGGAGAAGGACTACACCTACGCCGCTCCGCTCTTCGTCACCGCCGAGTTCCTGAACAAGGAAGACGGCACGATCAAGTCCCAGACGGTCTTCATGGGTGACTTCCCCGTGATGTCCGACAAGGGCACCTTCATCATCAACGGCACGGAGCGCGTCGTCGTGTCGCAGCTCGTGCGCTCGCCGGGCGTCTACTTCGACGCGTCCGTGGACAAGACCACCGGCCGTGACGTCTTCGGCTGCAAGGTCATCCCGGCCCGCGGTGCGTGGCTGGAGTTCGAGGTCGACAAGCGCGACCTCGTCGCCGTGCGCGTGGACCGCAAGCGCAAGCAGCCGATCAGCGTCTTCTACCGCGCGCTCAAGGCCTTCCAGTGGAACGCCGAGGACGGCCGCTACGAGCTCGCCCCGTCCGAGGTGCTGACCGCCGAGGTCCCCGACGACGAGATCCTGGAGTTCTTCGGCGGCGCGGAGTCGATCGCGCTGACCCTGGAGAAGGACAACACCGGCCGCACGCCGGCGCAGGCGCTGGAGGAGATCTACCGCAAGCTGCGTCCGGGCGAGCCGCCGAACGCCGAGCAGGCCGGCCAGCTGCTGCTGGGCATGTTCTTCCAGAACAAGAAGTACGACCTCGCCCGTGTCGGTCGATACAAGATCTCCGGGCTCGAGGCGGACGCCCAGGGGCACGTCAAGCACGGCAAGCTCACCGACGAGTTCGAGGCGCTCGGCTTCCCGCGGCGTGAGGAGCACGTCCTCACCAAGGAGGACTGCCTCGCGACGATGTCCTACCTCGTCAAGCTCCACGCCGGCGAGGAGGGCTACGACACCGACGACATCGACCACTTCGGCAACCGCCGTCTGCGGTCGGTCGGCGAGCTCATCCAGAACCAGGTCCGCATCGGCCTGTCCCGGATGGAGCGCGTGGTCCGCGAGCGGATGACCACCCAGGACCTGGAGGCGATCACCCCCCAGACCCTGATCAACATCCGCCCGGTCGTCTCCGCGATCCGCGAGTTCTTCGGTACCTCGCAGCTGTCGCAGTTCCTGGACGAGACCAACCCGCTGGCCGCCCTGACGCACCGCCGGCGCATGTCCGCGTTGGGCCCCGGTGGTCTGTCGCGTGAGCGGGCCGGGTTCGAGGTCCGCGACGTCCACCCGTCCCACTACGGCCGGATGTGCCCGATCGAGACGCCGGAGGGCCCCAACATCGGCCTGATCGGCTCGCTCGCGTCGTACGCGCGCATCAACGAGTACGGCTTCGTGGAGACGCCCTACCGCAAGGTCGTCGACGGGAAGATCACCGACGAGATCGAGTACCTCACGGCCGACGAGGAGGACCGCTACGTCGTCGCCCAGGCCAACGCGCCGGTCGACGAGGGCACCCGGCAGTTCGTCAACGAGCTCGTGCTCGTGCGCGCCAAGGGTGGCGAGGTCCGCGAGGTCCCGACGGCCAACGTCGACTACATGGACGTCTCGCCGCGCCAGACCGTGTCGATCTCCGCGGCCCTGATCCCGTTCCTCGAGCACGACGACGCCAACCGCGCGCTCATGGGCGCCAACATGCAGCGGCAGGCGGTGCCGCTGCTGCGGGCCGAGTCGCCGTTCGTCGGTACCGGGATCGAGGGCAAGTCGGCCAAGGACGCCGGTGACGTCGCCGTCGCACGCCGCGGCGGGCAGGTCGTCGAGGTGGCCGCCGACCACGTGGTCGTGCGCACCGACGACGACCAGATCGACCGCTACTACCTGACCAAGTTCCAGCGCTCCAACCAGGGCTCGTGCATCAACCAGAAGCCCCTGGTCACCGAGGGTCAGCGGATCGAGGCCGGCGAGCCGCTGGCCGACGGCCCGTCGACCCACGACGGCGAGCTCGCCCTGGGCCGCAACCTGCTGGTCGGGTTCATGTCCTGGGAGGGCTACAACTTCGAGGACGCCATCATCCTCTCCGAGCGGCTCGTGCGGGAGGACGTGCTCACGTCCATCCACATCGAGAAGCTCGAGGTGGACGCCCGCGAGACCAAGCTCGGTCCCGAGGAGATCACCCGCGACATCCCCAACGTCTCCGAAGAGGTGCTCGCCAACCTCGACGAGGAGGGGATCATCCGCATCGGCGCCGAGGTCCAGCCCGGCGACATCCTGGTCGGCAAGGTCACCCCGAAGGGTGAGACCGAGCTGACCCCCGAGGAGCGGCTGCTGCGGGCGATCTTCGGCGAGAAGGCCCGCGAGGTCCGCGACACGTCCCTGAAGGTGCCCCACGGTGACCGCGGGATCGTCATCGGCGTGCAGCGCTTCAGCCGCGCCGACGGCGACGAGCTGCCGCCGGGCGTCAACGACATGGTCCGGGTCTACGTCGCGACCAAGCGCAAGATCTCCGAGGGCGACAAGCTCGCCGGCCGCCACGGCAACAAGGGCGTCATCTCGAAGATCCTGCCGGTCGAGGACATGCCGTTCCTCGAGGACGGCACGCCGCTGGACATCGTCCTGAACCCGCTGGGCGTCCCGTCGCGGATGAACGTCGGCCAGGTGCTGGAGACCCACCTCGGGTGGGCCGCCGCCAACGGCTGGAAGTTCGAGACCGCGCCGGACTGGTTCCAGCGCGTCGACTGGGACAAGCAGCTCACCGACGTCGAGGGTCCGGTTCGCTTCGCGACGCCCGTCTTCGACGGCTGCCGCGAGGACGAGCTGACCGACCTGCTCGCCAACAGCCGCCCGACCGACGACGGGGTGCGCCTCGTCGGCGTCGATGGCAAGGCGACCGTCTTCGACGGCCGCACCGGGCAGCACCTCGATGCGCCCGTCACCGTCGGCTACATGTACGTGCTCAAGCTCCACCACCTCGTCGACGACAAGATCCACGCCCGCTCGACCGGCCCCTACTCGATGATCACCCAGCAGCCGCTGGGCGGGAAGGCGCAGTTCGGTGGGCAGCGCTTCGGCGAGATGGAGGTGTGGGCCCTCGAGGCCTACGGCGCCTCCTACGCGCTGCAGGAGCTGCTGACGATCAAGTCCGACGACACCCTGGGCCGCGTCAAGGTCTACGAGGCGATCGTCAAGGGCGAGAACATCCCCGAGCCGGGCATCCCCGAGTCCTTCAAGGTGCTCATCAAGGAGATGCAGGCGCTGGCCCTCAACGTCGAGGTGCTGTCCGCCACCGGTGAGGAGATCGAGCTCCGAGAGTCCGAGGACGACGCCTTCCGGGCGGCCGAGGCACTGGGCATCGATCTGTCTCGTCCCGAGCGACCCACGGCTGAAGGCTGACCGCTGACGGGCGGGGCCGAATCCCGCCCGAGCCTCCAAGTGCTCGGTCCCTTCGGGACCTGCGCAATTCGGCTCGGTTCGGGACATCGGTCCCCACCCGTCAGCTCGCACCACACATTGCACATTGTTCTGCGACCCACCCGGTCGCCCCTGGTCGCCACTCCAGGCGTCGAGGGAAATGAAGTAGGGGAGGACGTCGGCACATGCTGGACGTGAACCACTTCGATTCGCTTCGGATCTCGCTGGCGGAGGCGCCGCAGATCCGCATGTGGTCCAACGGCGAGGTCAAGAAGCCGGAGACCATCAACTACCGCACGCTCAAGCCGGAGAAGGACGGGCTCTTCTGCGAGAAGATCTTCGGTCCCACCCGGGACTGGGAGTGCTACTGCGGCAAGTACAAGCGCGTGCGCTTCAAGGGCATCATCTGCGAGCGCTGCGGCGTCGAGGTGACCCGCGCCAAGGTGCGTCGTGAGCGCATGGGCCACATCGAGCTCGCCGCGCCCGTGACCCACATCTGGTACCTCAAGGGCGTGCCCTCGCGCCTGGGCTACCTGCTCGACATGAGCCCGAAGGACCTGGAGAAGGTCATCTACTTCGCGGCCTACGTCATCACCTCCGTCGACGAGGACAAGCGCCACGACGCGCTGCCCGAGCTCGAGGAGGAGCTGCGTCTCGAGAAGCAGGAGATCGAGAAGCAGCTCGAGGTCGACCGCCAGGAGCTGCTCGCGCAGCTCGAGGCGACCCTGGCCGAGCTCGAGGCCGAGGGCGCCAAGGCCGACGTGGTCAAGAAGGAACGCAAGGAGATCGAGAAGCAGCTCAAGACGGTCTCCGTGCGCGCGACCAACGAGCTCGAGCACCTCGACAAGGTGCTGGACACCTTCAAGAAGCTCTCGATCAAGCAGCTCATCCAGGAAGAGCTGATCTACCGCGACATGCGCGACCGGTTCGGTGACTACTTCACCGGCGGCATGGGCGCCGAGGCCGTGCGTGCGCTGCTCGACAACCTCGACCTCGACGCCGAGTCGACCGAGCTGCGCGGCATCATCGCCGAGGGCAAGGGCCAGAAGAAGCAGCGTGCCACCAAGCGCCTGAAGGTCGTCGAGGCCCTGCGCAAGACCAACAACAAGCCCGGCGCGATGGTGCTCGAGGCGATCCCGGTCATTCCGCCGGACCTGCGCCCCATGGTGCAGCTCGACGGTGGCCGGTTCGCGACCAGCGACCTCAACGACCTGTACCGCCGCGTCATCAACCGCAACAACCGGCTCAAGCGTCTGCTGGATCTCGGCGCCCCCGAGATCATCGTGAACAACGAGAAGCGGATGCTGCAGGAGGCCGTCGACGCGCTGTTCGACAACGGCCGTCGCGGGCGTCCGGTGACCGGCCCGGGCAACCGGCCGCTGAAGTCGCTGTCGGACATGCTGAAGGGCAAGCAGGGCCGGTTCCGCCAGAACCTGCTCGGCAAGCGCGTCGACTACTCCGGCCGGTCCGTGATCGTGGTCGGTCCGCAGCTGCGCATGCACCAGTGCGGCCTGCCCAAGCAGATGGCGCTCGAGCTGTTCAAGCCGTTCGTCATGAAGCGCCTCGTCGACCTCAACTACGCGCAGAACATCAAGAGCGCGAAGCGGATGGTCGAGCGGCAGCGTGCCCAGGTCTGGGACGTCCTCGAAGAGGTCATCCAGGACCACCCGGTGCTGCTGAACCGTGCGCCGACCCTGCACCGTCTGGGCATCCAGGCGTTCATGCCGACCCTGGTCGAGGGCAAGGCCATCCAGCTGCACCCGCTGGTGTGCACCGCCTTCAACGCCGACTTCGACGGCGACCAGATGGCGGTCCACCTGCCGCTGTCGGCCGAGGCACAGGCCGAGGCCCGCATCCTGATGCTGGCCCCGCACAACATCCTGTCGCCGGCGACCGGGCGTCCGATCGCCTCGCCGACCCAGGACATGGTGCTGGGCATCTACTGGCTGACCTACACCGAGGTCGACACCTCCGCGGAGCGTGACCTCACCGGGCTGCCGGTGTTCACCTCGATGGGCGAGGTCGAGCGTGCGCTCGACGACAAGCTCATCCACGTGCAGGACGCGATCGTGCTGCGCGTGCGGGGCAAGGAGCTCGCGCCCGCCGACCGTCCCGCGGCCTACCGCGAGGACGACGAGGCCTGGGCCGAGCTGCGTGACTCCGGCGCGCCGGTGCGGATCGTGACGACCGCCGGTCGGGCGATCTTCAACGAGGCGCTGCCGGCCGACTACCCGTTCGTCAACGAGACGGTCACCAAGGGCCGCGCCGGCGACATCATCAACCAGTGCACGGACCAGTTCCCGCGCTGGCAGGTCGTCGAGGTGCTCGACGCCATGAAGGACCTCGGTTACAAGAACGCCACCAAGGCGGGCGTGACCGTGGCCATCGCCGACGTGGAGACGCCCGAGCTGAAGGCGCAGGTGCTGTCCGAGTCCGAGGACCGCGCCGCCAAGATCGAGAAGCAGTTCGCCCGCGGTGTCATCACCGACAACGAGCGGCGCCAGGAACTGATCGAGATCTGGACCGAGGCCACCAGCCGGGTCGCGGACGCCATGGAGCAGAACTTCAAGGCGACCAACCCGTTCTTCATGATGGCCAACTCCGGTGCCCGAGGGAACATGACCCAGTTGCGGCAGATCGCCGCCATGCGTGGGCTCGTGGCCAACCCGAAGGGTGAGATCATCCCGCGGCCGATCAAGTCGAACTTCCGCGAGGGCCTGTCCGTGCTGGAGTACTTCATCTCCACGCACGGTGCCCGCAAGGGTCTGGCCGACACCGCGCTGCGTACCGCCGACTCCGGCTACCTCACCCGCCGGCTGGTCGACGTGTCGCAGGACCTCATCGTCCGCGAGGAGGACTGTGGCACCGACCGGGGCGTGGAGATCGTCGTCGGCGAGCACGACTCGCAGTCGCTCTACGGCCGGGTGCTGGCCCGCGACGTGGCCATGCCGGGCACCGACGAGGTGCTGATGCCGGCCGGGTCGCTGGTCGTCGACACGGGCGTGCGGCGCCTGCGTGCGGCGCTGGTGAAGGGGATCCACCCCGACACCGGCGAGGAGCTCGCAACGCCGGCGACCGACGAGGACCGGGTCGTGCGGGTCCGCTCCGTGCTGACCTGCGAGACCGAAATCGGCGTCTGCCGGGGCTGCTACGGCGAGCTGCTCGCCAACGGCGCCATGGTGGACATGGGCGAGGCGGTCGGCATCGTCGCCGCCCAGTCGATCGGTGAGCCGGGTACCCAGCTGACCATGCGGACCTTCCACACCGGTGGTGTGGCCTCGGCCGACGACATCACGCAGGGTCTGCCGCGTGTCGTCGAGCTGTTCGAGGCCCGCTCGCCGCGAGGCAAGGCCGAGATCGCCCGCATCGCCGGCAAGGTGGAGATCGAGGAGACCGACCGCGGTCGCGTGCTGCGCATCCACGGCTCGCGTGACCAGGTCGACGAGCACGAGCTGCCGCGCGGTGCGCGTCTGTTCCGCTCGGACGACGGCTCGATCGAGGTCGCCGACGGCGTCCAGGTCGAGGTCGGCCAGCAGCTGACCGGCGGCGCCATCGACCCGCACGAGCTGCTCGAGGTCCTCGGTGTCCGCACCGCCCAGCTGCACCTCGTCAAGGAGGTCCAGGACGTCTACCGCTCGCAGGGTGTGCCGATCCACGACAAGCACGTCGAGCTGATCGTCCGCCAGATGTTCCGCCGCGTGAACGTGGTGGACGCGGGTGACACGACGTTCCTGCCGGGCGACAACATCGACCGGGTGAAGTTCAAGAAGGAGAACGACCGCGTGCTCGCCGAGGGCGGGCAGCCGGCGGCCGGCCGTCAGATGCTCATGGGCATCACGAAGGCGTCGCTGGCCACGGACTCGTGGCTGTCGGCGGCCTCCTTCCAGGAGACCACCCGCGTGCTCACCGAGGCCGCTCTCGAGTCCGCGTCGGACCCGCTGGTCGGGCTCAAGGAGAACGTCATCATCGGCAAGCTCATCCCCGCCGGGACGGGCCTGTCGGACTACCGCGCCATCGAGGTGGGCCACACCGAGATGCCGGAGCAGGCGCTGCCCGCCGACATCGCGGAGTTCCTCGCGTCGACCGAGTCCTACGAGGGCGACGGTTCGTGGGGCTTCGATGGCGGCTGGGGGTTCGAGGACTTCCCGGGCGACGCCGGCCAGCAGTAGCACCACCGCACGACACGACAGAGGGGCGCCCTTCGGGGCGCCCCTCTCGTGCTCCTTCCCGCCCGGCGCCGCGCCGGCTCGTGCTCAACGGCGGGCGGCGCGCAGCTTGCGGCGCAGCAGGGCCGACTCCACTGCGCCGGCCTCCAGCGCCAGGTCGACCACCGCCGCGAGCGCGTCCAAGGCGTCGAACGGGCCGGCCTCGACGTCGGCCACCACCCCGTCGAGCAACTGCAGGCCGAGGAAGCCGCCGGCCACCCCGCGGGCCAGGTGACCCGCGTCGATCACGCCCTCCAGCGGGCTGCCGGCGAGCAACCGGCGGATCGTCGTCTCGACCGGCGTGGCCAGCAGGTCGAAGTTCTCGCGCAGGACCTCCGCCAGCGCCGGACGCCCCCGCGCCCCGGCGAGCAGTTGCACGACGACCGCGAGGTTGCCGGCGGCGACCTCCTCGCGGTGCAGTTCCCGGGCCGTCTCGGCCAGCGCCGTGAAGCTCCTCACCTCGCCCAGCCGCTCGCGGTAGACCGCGGCGCGCCGACGACTGACGTCCCGCGCCGCCTCGGCCAGCAGCTCGTCGACCGACCCGTAGTGGTAGAAGACCAACGCCTGGTTGACCGCGGCGCGGGTCGCGATGGTGCGAGCCGAGACCCCCGCGATGCCGTCCGCGGCCAGCGCCTCGCGTGCCGCGACGAGCAGCCGGTCCCGTGTCGCGCTCACCACCTCGTCTCCGATCCGTCCGGCCCGGCGAGCGCGCTGCTGCCGCGACGTCCGTCGCGCGCTGATGTACCCGAGCGCTTGAGCGACTGCCCAAATTAGCGTACGCTCGGGGTTGAGCGACTGCTCAAAACCTGGCCGAAGGAGGCGACGATGGCTCGCGTCGTGCTGGCGGGAGGAAGCGGGTACCTGGGGCGGCATCTCGCCCAGCGGCTGCGCGAGCGCGGGGACGAGGTCGTCGTGCTCACGCGTGGGACGTCCGGTCACCGGGGCGGCGTGCGGTTCGAGCACTGGGACGGGCGCACGGTGGGGTCGTGGGCCGCGGTGCTCGACGGTGCGGACGCGTTGGTCAACCTCGCGGGCCGCCGGGTGGACGTACGCCCGACGCGCGCCAACGTCGACGACCTGCGGGACTCGCGGGTGAACGCGGTGCGTGCGCTCGGGCAGGCGGCGGCCGGCCTCGACGAGCCCCCGGCCGTGTGGGTGCAGGTCGCGACGATGGCGGTCTACGGCGAGGGGGGCGAGATCGTCTGTGACGAGTCCGTGCCGCCGCCGCCCGACGGCCCGCGCCAGATGGTCGGCGTGGCGACGGCCTGGGAAGCGGCATTCGCCGACGCGGTTCGCGACAGGAACGGGCGGGACGTCCTCTTGCGGTGCGGCGTCGTGATCGGGCCGGGTGACCCGGCCACCGCGCACCTGGCCTGGCTGGCGAGGCTGGGCGTCGGCGGCCGCATCGGCAGCGGCCGGCAGTGGGTGTCCTGGATCGCGCTGGACGACCTGCTGAGCGTCGTGGTGCGCGCCATGGACGAGCCCGCAATGGCAGGGACCTACCACGTCACCTCGCCGCAGCCCGTCCGGAACGCCGCGCTGATGGCCGGCGTCCGTCGGGTGGTCGGGCGCCGCTGGGGCCTGCCCATCCCGGCGTTCGGCGTGCATGTCGGGACGTGGCTGCTCGGGAGCGACGCCGCCCTGCCGTTGACCGGCCGTCGTGGGCATCCGGGCCGGCTGCTGGACGAGCGCTACCGCTTCACCACCCCCGACCTCGACGCCGCGCTCGCCACGGCGCTGGCGTCATGACCTGGGCCGCCCACGGCCATCCTTCGGAGGAACCGGCGTTCAGTCGTCGGCGAGACGCAGCGCCTCGGCGTCGATCTCACCGTCGATCAGCCGGGACAGCGCCACCTGACGCTGGGTCGTGATCGCCTGCCGGCCGCCGACGATGGCGCCCTCGGAAACCTGGTCGCGCAGCAATTCGACGTGGCTGGCCCGCAGCTCCGGCTCGATCGGGATCAGCAGTCCGCCGAGGTGGGCGGCCAGCGAGATCGCGGGGATCGTGTGCTCCGGGTGCTCGGTCGAGGCGATGATCGCCGGCAGGGGGCGGGGCAGTGGCACGCCGGGGAAGGTGGCGAGTTCGGCAGCGGCCTCCGCCGCGTCGCTCGCCGTGACGCGGCGCACGGTGACCCCCTCGACGGCCAGGTCGAGCACGAGGTCCATCCCGGCCGCCTCCCGGTCCGCGACCACGATCACCTCGCGGATCTCCGGATGCGCCCGCAGCAGACGCAGCGCCGGGCCAGCGTCGTCGGACTCGGTCACGAAGGTCAGCGGTGCGTCCAACGCGACCGCGGCGGTGGCGGCCACGGCGGCGACCGGCGTGCCGCGTGACGGCGCGTCGATCGGCGCGACGAAGAGGCGGCGCGGCGGCTCCGTCCGCTCGCGCAGCACCTCGACGACGCGGTCCTCGACGTCCTCGACGGAGCGCAACTCGTCCACTTCCACGGCCCACGCGCCACGCAGCGTGGCGAGGCAGGCCGAGGGGACCGCTCCCACGGCGACCGCCGTCCCGGCCACGGCCAGCACCCGATCGAGCGCGCGACCGTCGGGCCCCACGGTGCAGTCGTCGTCGACGAGGAGGTAGGGCGCCGACAGGTGGCCGGCCAGGGTCGCGGCCGCGACGCGGTGCTCGAGGTCGGCGTCGTAGGGCGCGATCACGGTGGTCAGCGCCGACCGTGGCGTGGGGTGCGTCGCGAACGCGACCGACGCCGCCGTGCTGCGTCCGTCGTTGCCGCTCGCCCGCGGCAGGCGAGGATGCAGGTGCACCAGGCCGTCGAGATCCCCGTCGCTGACCTCCTGGCAGGCCGCGGCCCGAGGGCTCATGATGCGACAGGTGTTGTCGTCATCGAACTCCGGGTGCCAGCAGTCCTCGCCCTCGTCACAGAGGTGATCCAGCCCGGCGATGTGCCCGAGTTCGTGCCGGACGACGCGAGCGAGCTGCTCGGGGCGCAGCCGGTCGCACAGCCCGAGGTCGACCTCACCGATGTGACGGGCGACCAGGCCGTCGCGCACGACCGCCTCCCCGGGCCACAGGTGCGCCCGTGCCAGGTACCGGCCACCGCACGAGCGGCGGTCCATGAAGATGCGGTTGACGTTGTCGCGCCGCCGCTCGTCGATCCCGGCGTCGACGACGCGGGTGATCGTTGCCCCGAACCGTGACCCCGGCGTGTCGTTCCACACCTCGACGGCCTCGAGGAGCTCCTGCTCGCCGAAGCGCTCCACGACCTCGCGTTCGACGACGAACTCCAGGGGGACCGTCGCGCTCGGCAGGACCCACAGACCGACCGAGCCGTCGGCCGCCACGAACGGGAACGTCGCGAACCGCGCGTCGCGGGCCGGCGGCGGCGGGGTCCACCGCTCGGCCGAGGCATAGGAGGCGACGGGCTCGCGCGGCCCGCCGGCGAGCGGGGTCGCCACCACGAAGGCGAGGTGCGCCAGGGCGAAGCCCAGCACCAAGGTGGCCGACAGCAGGCGGCGTGACCGCGACCGACGGTCGCGGCGGTGCGGCTCGAGCGGCAAGGGAGCGGACATGCGACCGGCAGGCTACGAAGCGGCGGGCACGGCGGAGGGCCGCGCCGGTGGCGCGGCCCTCCGCGAGGCTGCTTCGGGCGTCAGCCGCCCGGGAGTCCGTCAGCCCTCGGCGCCGGCGTCGTCGCCCATGGTGTCGTCGCCCATGGTGTCGTCGCCCATGCCGTCGTCGGTCATGCCGTCATCCAGGAGCGGGTCCTCCTGGGCGGGGTCCAGGCCCTCGCCGTCCTCGACCTGGCACGCGACGGCGCCGAACGCCAAGGCAGAGGCGCTGGCAGCGATGGTCAGCTTGTGCATCAGGGTGCGCTTCATCGGTTGGTCTCTCCTGTGGGGATGAGGTCGCTGAAGTTGGCGTCCGAACATGGAACACGAACCCCGTTACCGTCGACCCCGGCGTTCCGGCCGGGTTCTGCGGCGAAGGGCGGGTGGCCGGGCGGCCGTTTCTGGTGCAGGAGCCGGGAACTCCGGGCATTTCGCCGCATGCTGGCACCCGGGGCCTGGCCCGCGCTAGCGTCACCGCCGGCGTCCGGGCGCGGCAGCGGCTGCGACCGGGGCGCCGCCCCGTGAGCCGGGGCAGACGGCGCGTGGGTTGACACCCCGCGCGCACGGCCGGTACCGTCGTGGCCTCGCCGGGAGGTCTCATCCCGGCGTGCGTCCGGGCGCTGTTCGCGCCGCCTCCGCTGGAACGCGCGAGAACGTGCTGCCCCGGACCGAGTCACCACGAGCGGAACGCCCGGCCCCGTGGGCCGGACCGTCCGCCACGGCGACGGCGCACGAACCTGGCCCGCGAACGCCTCAGGCGTCTCGGTGCGGCCGACCCGCACGGGCGTCACGCCACCACCGATCCATCCCCGAACGACGACCGCGGCGAGCGTTCGCGCCCGCCACCCGGTGCGCCGCGCGCGAGCGACCGCGCCCGGCCACGGAACGGAGAACCCCAGGCATGCCCACCATTCAGCAGCTGGTGCGCAAGGGCCGCACGTCCAAGGCGAAGAAGAACAAGACGCTGGCGCTCAAGGGATCGCCGCAGCGTCGTGGCGTCTGCACGCGCGTCTACACCACCACCCCGAAGAAGCCGAACTCGGCGCTGCGCAAGGTCTGCCGTGTGCGCCTGACCTCGGGCATCGAGGTCACGGCCTACATCCCGGGCGAAGGGCACAACCTGCAGGAGCACTCGATGGTGCTCGTGCGTGGCGGTCGTGTGAAGGACCTGCCGGGTGTCCGTTACAAGGTCATCCGCGGCACGCTCGATGCCGCGCCGGTGCGCGACCGCAAGCAGTCGCGTTCCCGCTACGGCGTGAAGAAGGAGGGCTGACATGCCGCGCAAGGGTTCCCCCGGGCGTCGCAAGCTCACGCCGGACCCCAAGTACGGGTCCGTCCTGGTCACCCAGCTGATCAACCGCGTGATGCGCGACGGCAAGCGCTCGGTCGCCGAGCGCATCGTCTACGACGCGCTCGCGAACATCGGCAACCGCACCCAGGGCGGCGACCCGATCTCCGTGCTCAAGCGGGCGATCGAGAACGTCAAGCCCCAGCTCGAGGTCAAGTCCCGCCGCGTCGGTGGCGCCACCTACCAGGTGCCGATCGAGGTGCGTCCCGCCCGTTCCACGACGCTGGCCCTGCGCTGGGTCGTCGGCTACGCCCGCATCCGCCGCGAGCACTCGATGTCCGAGCGCCTCGCGGGCGAACTCCTCGACGCCTCCAACGGGATCGGCGCGGCCGTGAAGCGGCGCGAGGACACCCACAAGATGGCCGAGGCCAACCGCGCCTTCGCCCACTACCGGTGGTGAGCCTGACGGCTCACCGCGTCCCGAGCAGGGGACGACACCGCTGGTGAAGCGACGCGGGCCGACGGCAGGCCCGTCACCAGGCCCGCCCGGCACACCAGACCAGACGCGCAAGAAGACACCGCACGCGTAACCGCCGTCCCTCGGGGCCACCCGGGGGACGGCGTCCCACGAGACGCAGCGACCCCCACGAGATCAGGAAGCGACGACGATGGCCGTCAAGCGCACCGTGAAGCTGGAGCAGCTTCGCAACATCGGCATCATGGCCCACATCGATGCCGGCAAGACCACCACGACCGAGCGCATCCTCTTCTACACCGGCAAGTCCTACAAGATCGGTGAGGTGCACGACGGCGCCGCCACCATGGACTGGATGGTGCAGGAGCAGGAGCGCGGCATCACCATCACGTCGGCCGCCACCACCTGCAAGTGGGGCGACACGACGATCAACATCATCGACACGCCCGGCCACGTGGACTTCACCGTCGAGGTGGAGCGCTCCCTGCGTGTGCTCGACGGTGCCGTGACCGTCTTCGACGGTGTCGCGGGCGTCGAGCCGCAGTCCGAGACCGTGTGGCGGCAGGCCGACAAGTACGGTGTTCCGCGCATCTGCTTCGTGAACAAGCTCGACCGCACCGGTGCGTCCTTCGAGTTCTCGTTCAACTCGATCCGTGAGCGACTGACCCCCGACGCCGTCCGCGCGCAGCTGCCGATCGGCCTCGAGGACCAGCTCGAGGGTGTCGTGGACCTCGTGGAGATGCGCGGCATCGTCTGGAAGGGCGACGACCTCGGCGCCTCCTTCGAGCACATCGAGGTGCCGGCCGAGCTCAAGGACGAGGCCGAGACCTACCGTGCCGAGCTCATGGAGAAGGTCGCGGAGACCGACGAGGAGCTCCTCGAGGCCTACCTCGACAACGGCGAGCTGACCGTCGAGCAGCTCAAGGCCGGGCTGCGCAAGGCCACCATCGCCAACCAGATCGTGCCGGTGTTCTGCGGCTCGGCGTTCAAGAACAAGGGCGTGCAGACCCTGCTCGACGCCGTCGTGGACTACCTGCCCTCGCCGCTGGACGTGCCCGCCATCCGCGGTACCGACCCGAAGACCGGCGAGGAGATCACCCGGATCCCGGGCGACGACCAGCCGTTCGCGGCCCTGGCCTTCAAGGTCATGACCGACCCCTACGTCGGCACGCTGACCTTCGCCCGGGTGTACTCCGGCACGCTCCAGGCCGGCTCGCACGTCGTCAACGTCACCAAGGGCTCCAAGCAGCGCGTCGGCCGCATCCTGCAGATGCACGCCAACCACCGCGAGGAGAACGCCGCCTGCATGACCGGTGACATCGTCGCGCTGGTGGGTCTGAAGGACACCACCACCGGTGACACGATCACCACGCAGGAGTCGCAGGTCCTGCTCGAGTCGATGGAGTTCCCCGACCCGGTCATCGAGATCGCGGTCGAGCCCAAGACCAAGACCGACCAGGAGAAGCTCTCCACGGCGCTGCAGAAGCTCGCCGAGGAGGACCCGACCTTCCGCGTCAAGACCGACGAGGAGACCGGGCAGACCCTGATCGGCGGTATGGGTGAGCTCCACCTGGAGATCATCGTCGACCGACTGCTGCGCGAGTTCAAGGTCGAGGCCAACGTCGGTCGCCCGCAGGTCGCCTACCGCGAGGCCGTGAAGAAGAAGGTCGAGAAGGTCGACCTCAAGTACGCACGCCAGACCGGTGGTCGCGGCCAGTACGGCCACGTCGTCATCGACGTCGAGCCCCTGAGCCCGGAGCTCAAGGAGCAGCTCGGCCTCGACGAGGACGACCACTACTTCTTCGAGAACAAGACCGTCGGTGGTTCCATCCCCAAGGAGTACGTCCCCTCGGTGGACGCGGGCATCAAGGAGGCCATGGGCTCCGGCATCCTCGCCGGCTACCCGCTGGTCGACGTCAAGGTGACCCTCGTCGACGGCAGCTACCACGACGTCGACTCCTCGGAGATGGCCTTCAAGATCGCCGGTTCCATGGCGATCAAGGAAGCCGCCCGCAAGGCCGGCATCCAGCTGCTCGAGCCGGTCATGGACGTCGAGGTGACCACCCCCGACGACTTCATGGGCGACGTCATGGGTGACCTGTCGGGCCGACGCGGCCTGATCCAGGGTTCCCAGCCGCGTGGGCACGCCACCGTCGTCAACGCACGCGTCCCGCTGTCGGAGATGTTCGGCTACGCGACCGACGTGCGTTCGATGACCCAGGGCCGCGCCAGCTACACCATGCAGTTCGGCGCCTACGAGCCCGCTCCCGCCAGCATCCAGGAGGAGATCGTCGCGAAGACCCGCGGCGAGTGACCTCCCCCAGCACCCACTGACCGACCCCACGAACACCGCCGCCAAGCCGGCAACGACATCACCGAGGAGGGCCTCAC
>NZ_JBGUAX010000021.1 GCF_041821065.1 Egicoccus sp. AB-alg2
CGACCACGGGAGCACGTGACGTGCACGACGCCTCGCACACGACCATCGCCCGCGCCATCGCGACCCACTACCAGCAGGCCGGGATCCGCCGCTGCTTCGGCGTGATCGGCTCCACGAACTTCGAGATCACCCGCGGCCTGGTCGACCACGGCGTGGAGTTCGTCGCCGCACGGCACGAGACCAACGCCGTCGTCATGGCCCAGGCCTGGACCCAGGCGACCGGCGAGATCAGCGTCGTCAGCCTGCACACCGGTCCGGGCCTGACCAACGGACTGACCGGCATCGGCGAGGCGGCCAAGAGCCGCACCCCCATGGTGGTGCTCGTCGGCGACGTCGCGCGGGGCGCGGTCGAATCTCCCTTCTTCATGGACCAGGCGACGGTGGTGCAGTCGGTCGGCGCCGAGGCACAACGCCTCCACGGGCCTCGTACCGCGCTGCAGGACGCCGCCAGGGCGCTCGAGCTGGCGCGGCGGGAACGCCGGACGGTGGTGCTGAGCCTCCCGCTCGACATCCAGGGGATGCCCGAGGACCAGGCCCGTCCGGTCGCTGGACGCCCCTTGCGTGACCTGCCGCCGCTGGAGCCGGCCGCCGAGGACGTCGAGGTACTGGCCGACCTGCTCGCCGGCGCGGAACGGCCGGTCGTGCTCGCCGGACTCGGCGCCGTGCTGGCCGACGCCCGCGACGACCTGATCGCCCTGGCCGACCGCTCCGGTGCGCTGCTGGCCACCACCGCACGCGCCCACGGGCTGTTCGCCGGACAACCGTGGTCGGTCGGCATCTCGGGCGGGTTCTCGTCCCCGGCCGCCTCGGAGCTGCTGCAGGAGGCCGACGTCGTCCTCGGCTTCGGGGCCACCTACACGAAGTTCACCACCCGGTTCGGACGGATGTTCGCCAAGGCCCGGCACGTCGTACAGATCGACGCCGACCGGGCTCGCGTCGGCTGGAACCCCACCGTCGACCAGAGCGTGGTGGCCGACGCCCGCCTGACGGCCCGCCGCGTCACCGAGGCCCTGGAAGGCCGCGGTGTCCGCGCCACCGGCTTCCGCACGCCGGACACCGCCGACCGGATGGAACGGGGAGCCAACAACCGGCACGCCTACGAGGACGGCTCCACCGACCACGAACTCGACCCGCGAACGCTCACGAAGGCCCTCGACGAACTGCTGCCGATGGAGCGCACGGTGGCGATCGACGGGGGCCACTTCAGTGGCTGGCCGGTCCGTCATCTGCGCGTTCCCGACGTCCACGGGTGGGTGTTCGTCCAGTCGTTCCAGAGCATCGGGCTGGGACTGGCCACCGCGATCGGCGCGTCGCTGGCGAACCCGCATCGCCTCACCGTGGTCGGCGTCGGCGACGGCGGCTTCCTGATGAGCATCCCCGACCTGGAGACGGCCGTCCGGCTCGACCGGTCGATGTTGATCATCGTCTACAACGATTCCGCCTACGCGGCCGAGGTCCACCACTTCGCGCCCATGGGGATGGACACCGACATCGTCGAGTTCCCCGAGGTGGACTTCGCCGCCATGGGCCGCGGCTTCGGCACGCGCGGTGCCGTCGCCCGCCGCGTCGACGACCTCGACGCCGTCCGCGACTGGGTCGCCGAGGGCGCCCCCGGCGTGTTCGTGCTCGACGCCCGGGTCACCCGTGACGTCGTGGCGGACTGGCTCGCCGAGGCGCTCCGCGTCGAGCAGGGGTGACCATGGCTGTCGAAGCGAACACCGGAGGTACCGAGCCGATGCGGCCGGCCGAGCCGTCGTCGGCCACCGCGGGCGCCAGCGGGTCGGCGAAGGTCTGCCTCGAGCACGTCACCAAGACGTTCCCCGGCCGTCACGGCACGCTGACTGCCCTGGACGACGTCTCGCTGGACATCGGCGAGTCGGAGTTCGTCGCCATCGTCGGCCCGAGCGGTTGCGGCAAGTCGACACTGCTGCGCATGGTGGCCGGCCTTCACGAACCCACGTCGGGCTCGGTGACGATCGAACAGTCGGCGGCCGGCCGCCCTCAGAGCGCGATGGTGTTCCAGGAGCACGCGCTGTTTCCTTGGCTGTCCGTGCGCGACAACGTGACGTTCGGACCGCGCAATCGCGGCATCGGGAAGGCCGAGGCGGCCGAACTCGCCGACGAGCAACTGACACGGCTCGGCCTGTCCCGGTTCGGTGACTACTACCCGGCCCAGTTGTCCGGCGGCATGAAGCAGCGCGTCGGCATCGCCCGCGCGCTGGCGCAGGACGCCGAGATCCTGCTCATGGACGAACCGCTGGGGGCGCTGGACGCCCAGACGCGAACCCTGCTGCAGGAGCAGATCCTCGAGCTTCGCCAGCAGAGCCAGCCGACCGTGATGTACGTCACCCACGCCATCGACGAGGCGGTCTTCCTCGCCGACCGGGTCGTGCTCATGACCGCCCGGCCGGGGCGCATCAAGGAGGAGATCCACCTCGACTTCCCGCTGTCCCGCGGCCCTGAGCTGCGCGGCACCCCCGAGTTCGCACGGCTCACGCAGGAGATCTGGGACCACCTCCGCGACGAGGTCCGCGCGGCGATGGTGGGCGAGGACGAGGCATGAGCTGGCGGACGATCGCGGACAAGTGGCCGGTCCTCGTCGGGCCGGTGTTGATCCTCGGGGCCTGGGAGCTGGCCAGCCGCGGTGGGCTGCTGCGCCAGACGTTCTTCCCGCCACCCACGCGGATCCTGGCGCGCAGCACCATCGTCTTCGACACCGACGCTGGGCTCGCCGGCGACATCTGGGCCACGGTGCTGCGCGTGCTGGTCGTGATCGCGCTGGCCACCCTGCTCGGGGTCGGGCTCGGTCTGCTGATGACGGCGTCACAGTGGACCGAGCGCGGCATGAGCACCGTGCTGGCCTTCTTCTACCCGATCCCGGGCGTGCTGTTCTTCCCGTTCCTGACGTTCCTGCTCGGCCGCGGCGAGACGGCCGTGATCCTCACGTCCGTGGTGACCCCGTTCATCGTGATGGCCCTCTACACGGTGGCGGGCGTGCGGACGATCCAGCCCGTGCTGCTGGAGGCGGCGAAGAACTACGGCAGCCGGGGCTGGCGCTTCTTCTGGCGCGTCCTGATCCCCGGCGCCCTCCCCTCGGTCGTGGCCGGTTTCAAGATCGCACTGGGGTTCTCGCTGATCGCGGTCGTCGCGGTGGAGATGGTGGGCGCCCAGAGCGGGCTCGGGCAGTTCCTCTGGTCCAACTGGCAGATCCTGCGCGTCATGGACATGTACGTCGCGCTGCTGTGCGTCGCCGTCCTCGGATTGCTGAGCTCGATCGGCTTCGACGCGGTCGCCGACCGGATCATCCCGTGGCGCACGACCGTCCAGGAGCAGCGTCGATGAGCGGGGCGATGCGCCGGCGGCTCCAGACCTGGGCCGTGCCGATCCTGCTGGCGGTGTCGTGGGAACTCCTCACCCGCGCGGGTGTGCTCGACACCCGCTTCTTCATCCCCCTCACCGAGGTGGCCGCCTCGATCGTGACGTTGTTCACCGACGGACGGTTGTCGAGCGACCTGCTGGCCACCATCCGGCGGCTGCTCGCCGCGTTCGGGATCGCGGCCGTGGCCGGCACGGCCATCGGCATCGCCTCCGCGTTGTGGCGTGGCGTGGCCCTGCTGGTGCGACCGATCGCCGACACGATCTACCCGACGCCGAAGATCGCTCTGCTACCGCTGTTGATCATCATCGTCGGGCTCGGCGAGACCGCATGGATCATCACGGCGTTCGCGACCGCGTTCTTCCAGATCATCATCAGCACCAGCGCGAGCGTGAAGGACATCGATCCGCAACTGATCGAGGCCGGCCGCAACTTCGGGGCCACGGGCCTGCGATTCTTCCGGCGACTGCTGCTGCCGGCCATGGCACCCGGGCTCCTCAACGGCCTGCGGCTCGGGATGGCGACCTGCCTGATCACGCTGGTGGTCGTCGAGTTCGTGTCGGCCGAGAGCGGTCTCGGGTCGATCATCTATCGTGCGGGACAGCAATTCGCCGTGGACGAGATCTACGCCGGCATCGTGCTGACCGGCCTGCTCGGCCACGGCATCAACCTCGCGTTCCGTGGCCTCGAACGCGTGCTGTTGCCGTGGCAGACGCACCAGTCCACCTCGACGGTCGCCACCGGAGGCTGACCCTTCCCACAGCACGTCGACGCGGATACGGCCCGGTCTGATCCCGTCGACCGCGCGCCACCCAATTCCCGGGAATCGCCAGGTTTTGCGCATGCCGAGCGCCGCACCGGCCCGCGCGCCCACCCGCTTCCCGGGAATCGCCAGGTTTGCGCGTGCCGAGCGCCGTACCGGCCCGCGCGCCCACCCACTTCCCGGGAATCGCCAGGTTTTGCGCATGCCGCGGGTCGTGCCGGTGCCTGCTTCTCAGCACGTGATCACTGGGGCCGGCACACGGCCATGCGCGCGATGTCGACGTCGGGCTGCTCAGGTGAGGCGGGTGCCGAGGCGGTCGCGGGAGAGCACGCGCGAGGCCGCCACGAGCAGGCCACCGGCGATCGCCAGCGCCAGGAACCCGGCGATCCACAACAGCCACACCGACAGCAGCAACGCCCCGCTGGCCTGGCTCACCAGCATCAGCACGACCGGGATGACGACCACGCCGCCGATCTGGAACGCCTCCTGGGTCGTCTTCGAGCGGGCGGACACCAGCGACACCGCCGCCATCGCGGCCGCCGCCAGTGTCGGCCCGACCCACAGCGCCATCAGCGTGAACTCGGTGTTGGGCAGCACGAGCCGCCCGACCTGCGTGCCGACGGCGAGGTTGGCGACCGTGGCGTACAGCACGGCACCGCCGATACCCAGCACGGCCGCTGGCACCCAGGCCGCCAGCAGCTTGGACACGGCCAACTCGCGGTCGCTGAGCGGCGTCAACAGCAACCCCTCCAGGGTGCCGCGCTCCTTCTCCCCCGCGATGCCGTCGGCCGCCACGACCGCCGCGAACATCACGGGCACCAGCAACACCAGCGGGGCGAGCAGCCAGGTCACGACGACCTCGGCGACCAGCAGGCCCGGATCGGAGGACAGGCCGTCCACGGCGCGGTCCGGCAGCGCCGCCAACAACGCGTCGAGGTCGCCGGTGCTGACGATGCCGACGAACCTCGGGACCAGCCCCGCCGCGGCCGGCAGCACCACGAGCAGCAGCACGGGGACCACGATCGACGGGATCACGACGGACTTGCTGCCCCACACCAGGCGCAGGTCGCGGCGGACGACGGCGGCGATGCCTCGCCAGTTCATGCTCCGACCTCCCCGTCCTGTTGACGCTCGTGGAGCGCGAGGTAGACCTCCTCGAGGGTGGGGTCGAGCCGCCGCACCTCGTAGAGCGCGAGCCCGGCGGACGACAGCGCCCACACCAGCCCCGGGATCTCGTCGCGCGGGACGCCGCGGGCGCGCACCCGGCCGGCGGCGTCGACCTCGACGTCTCGGACCGCGGCCAGGCGCGAGAGCCGGTAGCGGACCGTCTCGACCTGGTCCGGCGCGACCTCCAGCAGCAGGCCGCCGGTGCCGTGGGCGGCCGCCAGTTCCGCTGGGCTGCCGTCGACGACGATGCGGCCCTGCTCGAGCACCACGACCCGGTCGCAGAGCAGCTCCGCCTCCGCCAGGTCGTGGGTCGCGACCACGACGGTGCGACCCGCGTCCGCCGCCAGCGCCGCCAGTTCGCGGCGCACCTGCCGCGCGGCGATCGGGTCCAGCGCCGCGGTCGGCTCGTCGAGCAGCAGCACCTCGGGATCCGGCAGCAGGACGCGGGCCAGCGACAGCCGCTGGCGCATGCCCGTGGAGAAGTCGGCGACCTTGTCGTCGCCCCGGCCAGCGAGCCCGAACCGGGTCAGCGCAGCCTCGATGCGCTGGTCGAGCCCGTCGCGCGAGACCCCGAACACGTCGGCAGCGAACCGCAGGTTCTGCACCGCGGTCATGCGCCGGTCCACCACCGGGTCGGCCGGCAGCACCCCGAGGCGGCGGCGCACCTCCGGACCGTCGACGCTCGGGTCGAGGCCGCCGACGCGGACCTGGCCCTCGTCGGCGGCCAGCAGGCCGGCGAACAGCCGCACGGTGGTGGTCTTACCGGCCCCGTTGTGGCCGAGCAGCCCCACGACCTCGCCCTTGCCGATGGCCAGGTCGAGCCGGTCCAGCGCGGTGACGTCGCCGAACCGGCGGGTGACCCCGGTGAGCACGAGCTCGGGGTCGCGGGTCACGGGCATGGGGCTCGTCCGGTCGGGGGCCTGCGAAACCTACCGGCGCGACCGTCCACCACCGGGTCTTCCGCCACACGTGTCCGACGGCCGGCGCACGGTCCGAGCGGACCGGCGCCGGGTAGGCTCACGCGTCGCCCGTTCCCGTCACCCGAGCCGTCGCCATGTCCTCCTCCCTCGTCCTGCCCGGTGACGACACCGACCTGCGTGAGGTCACCGCGTCGGAGTCGGCGCTGCGCCGCTTCCTGCACGGGCTGCCCGGCGTCGACCAGGTCGGCGCGGAGAAGCGGGTCGCCCAGCTGGGCACGCGGTCGATCAAGAAGGACGCCAAGCAGTGGGCGCTCGACCTCGCGATCCGCGCGGTCGACCTGACCACGTTGGAGGGCGCCGACACGCCCGGCAAGGTCCGCTCCCTGTGCGCCAAGGCCCGCCGACCGGACCCGTCGGACCCGGACTGCCCTCCGGTCGCGGCGGTGTGCGTGTACCCGGACCTGGTGGCCACCGCCGTCGAGGCACTGCAGGGCACCGGGATCCACGTCGCGTCCGTGGCCACCGCGTTCCCGTCGGGACGTTCCAGCCTCGACATCAAGCTCCGCGACACGCGTGACGCCGTCGCCGCCGGCGCGGACGAGATCGACATGGTCATCGACCGTGGCGCGTTCCTGGCCGGCCGCTACGGCCAGGTGCTGGAGGAGATCGTCGCCGTCAAGGAGGCCTGCGGCGACGCGCACCTCAAGGTGATCCTGGAGACCGGCGAGCTGGCCACCTACGACAACGTCCGCCGCGCCTCGTGGCTGGCACTGGCCGGCGGTGGTGACTTCATCAAGACCTCCACGGGCAAGGTGTCGCCCGCGTCGACCCTGCCGGTGACGCTGGTGATGCTGGAGGCCGTCCGCGACTTCCACCAGGTCACCGGTGAGCACCGCGGCGTGAAGTCGGCCGGCGGCATCCGCACCGCCAAGGACGCCATCAAGTACCTCGTGCTGGTCCACGAGACCGCCGGGCCCGACTGGCTGCACCCCGACCGGTTCCGCTTCGGCGCTTCCAGCCTGCTCAACGACCTGCTGATGCAGCGTGCCAAGCAGCGCACGGGCGTCTACTGGACCGCCGACCGCGTCACCATCGACTAGGCCGCCGAACGAGGCGGCGATGCAACGCTTCCCGCACCTGGCGACGACCGAGGCTGCCGTGACCACCGACCTGAACCCCACCGGCACCGTGCCGGACCTGATCAGCCCGACGTGGGCGTATGCGCCCGCACCCGAGGCCCGCGACGTCGCGACCATCCGTGCCAGCTACGGGCTGTTCATCGGCGGCGAGTTCGTCGACCCGGCCGAGGGCGGCAGCTTCGCCACCATCTCCCCCGCGACCGAGGAGCACCTCGCCGACGTGGCGCTGGCCACCGCGCCCGACGTCGACCGTGCCGTCGCGGCGGCGCGCAAGGCGTTCGGCACCTGGTCGCGGCTGCCGGGCGCCGAGCGGGGCAAGTACCTGTTCCGCATCGCCCGGCTGCTGCAGGAGCGGGCCCGCGAGATCGCGGTCCTGGAGACGATCGACAACGGCAAGCCGATCCGCGAGACCCGCGACGTCGACGTGCCGACCGCCGCGGCGCACTTCTTCTACCACGCCGGCTGGGCGGACAAGCTCGACTGGGCCGGCCTCGGCCACGACCCGCAGCCGGTCGGTGTGTGCGGCCAGGTCATCCCGTGGAACTTCCCGCTGCTGATGCTGGCCTGGAAGATCGCCCCGGCGCTCGCCTGCGGGAACACGGTCGTGCTGAAGCCGGCGGAGACCACGCCGCTGTCCGCGCTGCTGTTCGCCGAGATCTGCCAGCAGGCGGACCTGCCGCCGGGCGTGGTCAACATCGTGACCGGCGCGGGCGAGACCGGCGCGGCGATCGTCGCCCACGACGACGTGGACAAGGTCGCGTTCACCGGCTCCACGGCCGTCGGCAAGGCCATCCAGCGCGAGCTCGCCGGCACCGGCAAGCGCCTCACGCTGGAGTTGGGCGGCAAGGCCGCCAACATCGTCTTCGACGACGCGCCGATCGACCAGGCCGTCGAGGGCATCGTCGACGGCATCTTCTTCAACCAGGGCCACGTGTGCTGTGCGGGTTCGCGCCTGCTGGTGCAGGAGTCGATCCACGACCTCGTGATCGACAAGCTGCAGCGGCGCCTGGGCACGCTGCGCCTCGGCGACCCGCTGGACAAGAACACCGACATCGGCGCCATCAACTCCCGTGAACAGCTCGATCGCATCACCACCCTGGTGGACGCCGGCGAGGCCGAGGGCGCTCAGCGCTGGTCGCCGGCCTGCGAGCTGCCCGACCGCGGCTTCTGGTTCGCCCCCACCGTCTTCACCGAGGTCGGCCAGTCCTCCCGCGTCGCGCAGGAGGAGATCTTCGGTCCGGTCCTGAGCGTGCTGACCTTCCGCACCGCCGAGGAGGCGGTCGCCAAGGCCAACAACACCCCCTACGGGCTGTCGGCCGGCGTCTGGTCGGAGAAGGGCTCGCGGATCCTGTGGATGGCCGACCAGCTGCGTGCCGGCGTGGTCTGGGCCAACACCTTCAACCGCTTCGACCCCACCAGCCCCTTCGGTGGCTACAAGGAGTCCGGTTTCGGCCGCGAGGGCGGCGTCCACGGCCTGGCCGCCTACCTCGAGCACGAACTGTGATCCGCCCGGCCACCACCGCCACCTCGCCGTCCACGGAGCCGCACCGATGAGCCGCCTCGACGTCCGCAAGACCTACAAGCTCTACGTCGGCGGCGCGTTCCCGCGCAGCGAGTCGGGCCGCTCCTACGAGGTGACCGACGCCAAGGGTGCCTTCCTGGCCAACGCCGCCCGCGCCTCGCGCAAGGACGTGCGCGACGCCGTCGTCGCGGCACGCAAGGCCCAGGCGGGCTGGGCCGCCGCGACCGCCTACAACCGCGGACAGGTCCTGTACCGGGTGGCGGAGATCCTCGAGGGTCGGCGTGACCAGTTCGCCGAGGAGGTCGCCCGGGCCGAGGACCTGACCGGGAAGAAGGCGCTCGCGCAGGTCGACGCCGCCATCGACCGCTGGGTGTGGTACGCGGGCTGGTCCGACAAGTTCCAGGCCGTCCACGGCACCGCCAACCCGGTCGCCGGCCCCTACTTCGACCTGTCGGTCCCCGAGCCGACCGGTGTCGTCGGCGCGATCGCGCCGCAGGCGTCGTCGCTGCTCGGGCTGGTGTCCGTCGTCGCACCGATCGTGGTCAGCGGCAACACGGTGGTGGTCGTGGCCAGCGAGCAACGGCCGTTGCCGGCGGTCACGCTCGGCGAGGTGCTGGCCACCTCGGACGTCCCCGGTGGGGTCATCAATGTGCTGACCGGTCACACCGACGAGCTCGCGCCCGTGCTGGCCAGCCACCTCGACGTCAACGCCCTGGACCTGTCCGGGATGGCCGGGCGGGACACGCGCGAACTGCAGGTGGCGGCGGCGGAGAACGTCAAGCGCGTGCTGAAGGTGCCCGCTGCCGAGCCCGACTGGACCGTGACGCCGCAGGGCCCGCGCCGCATCGTCGCCTTCTGCGAGACCAAGACGGTCTGGCACCCCAAGGGCCGCTGATCTAGGCTGCGCGGCATGGGTCTACTTCTCGAGTTCCTCTAGGACACCCCCGGATGCCCCGCAGCCGACGGCTGACGGGCCATCGGTGGGTGTCGTTCTCGCGGGTGCCGGCGTCGTCCGTGCCGCATCCGTGGCGCGAGCCGTGGGCTCGTGCGTGCCTGCCACCGCGCGCCGCCCCGGCGTCGCGCGGTGACGCTCCTCGCCGGGCCCATCCCGTCGCTGTGGGACGACCGGCACGCCTCGTCCGGCGTGCGCCGTCCTGTCCGAGCCGTGCTCGGGCACCAGCGACACGAGCAGCAGCATGCGAACGACCCGACCACGAACGTCCGTCTACGACCTGTCCTTCGAGGAGGTGGCCGAACACCTCGGCGTCGACGAGGCCAGCACCGTCTTTCATCAGCTCTACCGTGAACGCCGCCGCCACAGCCCAGAGCTCGACCGCCTGTGCCGGGCGGCCGGACTCCCCCACGTCGCCCCGCTGACGCACCACGGCGTCGATCGCGGCAACCGGTCTGCCAAGTACCTGTTCGGACTCGCCGACGGCAACGCCATCGAGGCGGTCCGCATCCGCCGCCGCACCGGCGTGACGGCCTGCGTCTCCTCGCAGGTGGGCTGCGCCTTCGGTTGCACCTTCTGCGCGTCCGGTCGCCTCGGTCTGAGACGTCAGCTGCGCAGCGGCGAGATCGTCCAGCAGGTCCTCGAGCTCGGACGCGACGTCAACCGCCTGGTCTTCATGGGCATCGGCGAGCCGCTGCACAACTACGACGAGGTACTGCGGGCGATCCGCGTCCTGCGCGACCGGCGTGGCCTGGGGCTGCGCACCAGCGGGGTCACGATCTCCTCGATCGGGCTCCCGAACCGGCTCCGTCGCCTGCGCGAGGAGCACCTCGCGATCAACCTGACGATCTCGCTGCACGCCACGACCGACGAGGTCCGCCACCAGCTGATCCCGGGCGCGCGGGCGTTCTCGATCGACGACGTCGTCACGACCAGCCAGGCGTGGGCGACCCGCCATCGACGGCCGGTCACGTACGTCTACCTGCTGCTGCCGGGCGTCAACGACACCCGCGACGACGCGGACCGGCTGGTGCGGTGGTTCCGGCACCGCCACGCACGCGTCAACCTGATGCGGTGGAACCCGGTGCTCGGTGGCCCGCGCTACGCGCGCGTCGACGACCACGGCCTGGCGTGGTTCAAGCGCCACCTCGTGACGGCCGGTGTGCCGACGGTGGTGCGTGACACGCAGGGCCGCGACATCGACGCCGCGTGCGGGCAGTTGTGGCTACGTGACGTCAGACGCTGACGCGACCGTTCACCAGGCCGATTCCTGGTCCCGGCGCGCCGGTCGCGGACCGGCCGCGCCAGGCCGGCGGTAGAGCCGCGCCGCCGCCGGGAGGGCACCCAGCCGCTGGCGGGTGCGGTGCCACCTCGCCTCGCCCGCGAAGACGTCACCACCCGAGGTGGCCTGGGCGGGCACCGGCTCGCCGGGTCGACCCGTGATCAGCAGCACCACGGAGCCGAGGATCACCGCGCCCGCAACGAGGGTGCGGCCGGTCACGAGCTCGCCCGCGAAGGCCCAACCGAGCAGGACGGCCACCACCGGGTTGACGTAGGCGTGGGTGCCGACGAGCGTGGTCGAAGCGTTGCGCAACAGCCAGCTGTAGGCGGTGAAGGCGACCAGCGAGCCGGCCGTCGTGAGGTAGATCAGCGCCAGGATCGCGTCCCTCCCGACCGCTGCCCATTCGATGCGGGTCACCTCGCCGCTGCCGACGGCGATCACCGCGAAGACCAGCGCGGCCCCGAGCATCTCCATCGACGCCGCGACCAGCGGGCGGCTGGGCGCGTCGGCGACCCGGCTGCGCAGCGAGCCCGCCGCCCACGCGAAACCGGCGACCAGCACCAGCAGCATGGCGCCGAGGTGGCCGCCACCACGGGGGTCGACCAGCGCCCCGACGCCGACGAAGCCGATCAGCAGACCCGTCCAGGCCCGCGGGGAGAGCCGCTCGCCGAACACGCCGCGGCCGAGCAGCGCCATCCACAGCGGGACGGTGGCGCACAGCAGGGCGGCCGTGCCCGACGCGATCCGGGTCTGCGCCAGCGACACCAGCCCGGTGCCGCCGACCAGCAGCAGCCCACCGGTCACGACCGCGTGGCGCCACTGCCGCAGCGTCAAGCGGTCCGCGGCGCGGTCGCCGCGACGCACGGCCCACGCGAACAGCAGCGCACCGGCGATGGAGAACCGGATCGCCATCATGGTGAACGGCGGGATGGTCTCGATCGCGACCTTGATGGCCAGGAACGTCGAGCCCCAGATCACGTACACGGTCAGCAGCGCGAGCGCGACCAACAGCAGGCGTCGCTGCGGGCGTCGGGGGTCCGGCGGTGCCTGCCGGCCCTCCAGGGGCGCGACTCGGGGGGCCCGCCGCAGTCGTGTCGCGAGGGCCCGGTTGACGGTCTTCGTCATGGGCGACCCTCGGCGGGGATCGCGGTGGGCACGCCCGTCCCGCGCGGCGGCGCGGTGGCGGCGGCCAGGACCGAGCCCGGCGGCCTCAGATCCTCGGCCAGCCCGGGCGCGGGGACCGGATCCTCGACGACGGTCGCCAGCGGGACGACGCCGGCCCAGACCGGCAGGTCCAGGTCCGCCTCGTCGTCACCGACACCGCCGGCGCGCACCTTGGCGACCGCGTGCTCCAGGGACAGCCGCAGGACCGTGGTGGCCTTCAGTTCGGTCGGCGTGGGCCAGCGCACCTGAGCCCAGCGCCCGGGCGTGACGTGTTCTGTCAGCGTCCGCAGCGCGGCGACCTTGTCGTCCGGGTGGGCGATCTCCTGCGCGTCCCCGTGCACGACCACCGAGCGGTAGTTCACCGAGTGGTGGAACGCGGAGCGGGCCAGGACGAGCCCGTCGAGGAGCATCACCGTGACGCAGACGGGCAGTCCCGCCGCGCCGGCGCGCATCGCCCGGGACGCGGCCGAGCCGTGCAGGACGAGATCGTCCCCGTCACGGCCGTAGAGGGTCGGCACGACCACGGGGCGGCCCTCGTGCAGGTAGCCGAGATGGCACACCAGGCCGGCGTCGAGAATGGCGTGCACGACCTCTCGGGAGGTGGTGCCGCGCTCCGGGAGGCGGCGGACGCGCAACAGGTCGTCAGGCAGGGCGGACACGGGCGTACCTCGGAAGCGGTCCGCGACGCGGGGAGGCCGGCGGACGGCGACGGTGATTCGTGATCGTGGTGCGTGATTCCGGAGGAATCTGTTACAGTACAGTTATGAGCACTGAGTCGGTACAGTATCGCATCACGGGTGACCGGGCTGCAACGATCGTCGAGTCGGTCGAGCAGGCGGTGACCAGCGGGGCGTTGGCGCCAGGCGAGGCGGTCCCCTCCGTCCGGGCGCTGGCCCGCGAACTCGGGGTGTCCCCGTCGACGGTCGCGAGCGCCTACCGGGATCTGCGTCAGCGCGGGATCCTGGTCGCGCACGACCGTTCCCGAACCGTGGTCGGCCACCGGCCGGCGCTCGCAAGCAGACTGGCCCCGGAACTGCCGCCGGGCGCGCGGGACCTGACCTCGGGCAACCCCGACCCGGCGCTGCTGCCCGACCTCGGCCCGGCGCTGCGCGACGTCGGCCCCGTGCACCGCCTCTATGGCGAGGAACCCGGCGTGGAGGCCCTGCTCGGGCTCGCCCGCGACGCGTTCACGGCCGACGGGGTCGCCACGGACCACCTCGCGGTCGTCGGTGGGGCACTCGACGGCATCGAGCGTGTCCTCGAGGTGCACCTGCGGATCGGTGACCGCATCGGGATCGAAGACCCGGGCTACGCGGGCTCACTGGACCTCGCCCGCGCGCTCGGCCTGGTGCCGGTCCCGGTGGAGATCGACGACCAGGGGCTCGTGCCGGCGTCGCTGGAAGCCGCCTTCGACCAGGGGCTCGAGGCACTGCTGTTCGTGCCCCGGGCGCAGAATCCGTTCGGCGCCGCGCTGACCCGGGAGCGGGCAACCGAACTGCAGCCGCTGCTGGACGCCCACCCCGACGTGTTGGTGATCGAGGACGACCACGCCAGCACCGTCGCCGGTGCACCCGCCGTCACGCTGGCCGCTGGCCGCGCCCGCTGGGCGGTCGTGCGCTCGGTGGCCAAGGCGCTCGGGCCGGATCTGCGTGTGGCGGTCCTCGCCGGTGACGAGGACACCGTGCTGCGCGTGCTGGGGCGGCAGCGCCTGGGCACCGGATGGGTCAGCCACCTGTTGCAGCACCTGACCGCGACGGTCTGGCAGCGCGCCGAGGCGGACGGCACGCTGACCGCGGCGGCCGCGACGTACACCGCTCGCCGTGACGCGCTGCTGCAGGCGCTCGTCGCCCACGACCTCAGCGGCCACGGCGCCACCGGCATGAACGTGTGGATCCCGGTCGCCGAGGAGGTGCCGGTCGTGCAGGGCCTGCTCGCCCGCGGGTGGGCCGTCCAGCCCGGCGAGCCGTACCGGCTCGACGCCGCCCCGGCCATCCGCGTGACCGTGTCGACGCTGCTGCCCGAGGACGCCGCCGCCCTCGCCGCGGACCTGGCGGACGTGCTTGGCCATCGGCTCGGCACCCGCCGCGGCTGACCTGCCGGGAAGGGACTCGGGCGGTCACTGCCGACGCTGCACAGCGGACCGCAACCGGTGTCCGGGCTGGCGCGCGCCTTCGGAGCCGGGACCGCCGCGACCACTAGGCTGACGGGCGTGACCTCCCCCGTCCCTCCCGGCCCTGACGACGCGCGCCCGCGGGCGCGGGTCGTGCTGCTCGCGGGGCCGTCCGGGTCGGGCAAGTCGTCGTTGGCCGCGCGCGTGGGGCTGCCGACGGTGTGCCTCGACGACTTCTACCGCGACGGTGACGACCCGGCGCTGCCGGTCGGCGATCTCGGCATCGTGGACTGGGACGACCCGGCGTCGTGGAACGCGGACCAGGCCCTGGCCGCACTGCGCGAACTGGTGCACCACGGGACCGCCGAACTGCCGGTCTACGACATCCCGTCGAACCGCGCCGTCGACGTCCACCGGGTCGTCCTCCAGGACGCGCCGCTGATCGTCGCCGAGGGGATCTTCGCGGCCGAGCTCGTCGAGCGGTGTCGGGCCGCGGGCATCCTGGCCGACGCGGTGTGCCTCACCCACCGGCCCGTCGTCACCTTCTGGCGTCGCCTGGTCCGCGACCTGCGTGAGGGCCGCAAGCCGCCACTGACGCTGCTGCGGCGCGGCTGGTACCTGTTGCGTCGTGAGCCCCGCATCGTGGCGCGGCAGATCTCCAGCGGCGCGGTGCCACTGACGGCCTCGGACGCCGTGCTCCGCCTGCAGCGCCTGGTCGTCGAGGCGGACGTGTCCGCCGGCGTCGTGGACGAGGACGCGGCATGAGCGACGTGCACGAGACCGCCACCGGCTTCGGCGTCGAGGGCGTCGCCGCCCAGTACGAGGCCGCACGTCCCGACTACGAGGCATCCGTCGTCGAGCGGATGGTCACCGCGTTGGGGCTCGGTCCCGGACGCCGGGTGGCCGACGTCGGGGCCGGCACCGGCAAGCTGACCCGGGTCCTGCTGGCCACGGGCGCGGACGTGGTCGCCGTCGAGCCGATGGCCGGTATGCGCGAACAACTGGCCCGCAGCGTGCCCGACGCGAGGTTGGAGGTGGTCGACGGCACGGCCGAGGCGCTCGGGCTGCCCGACGCCAGCCTCGACGCCGTGACGGCTGCGCAGGCGTTCCACTGGTTCGACGGGCCCGCGGCGTTGCGAGAGTTCCATCGCGTGTTGCGCCCCGGCGGGCACCTCGCCGTCATCTTCAACCGCCGCGACCTCTCTGCTCCCGTCCAGGCCGCCCTGGACCACCTGCTGCTCCCCCACCGCGGCGACACGCCCTCGTGGGCACGCCACGACTGGGTGGACTGGCTGACGGAGACGCCGCACTTCGGCGCGCCGACGATGGTGACGGCGCCGTGGGTGCAGAATCTCGACGTGGAAGGGCTGGTCGCGCGCGTCGCCTCCGTGTCGTTCGTCGCCCGCCTCGACGACCAGACGCGTGCGCGCGTCCTGGCCGCGGTCCGCGACCTGTACCAGCGCAGCAGCAAGGACGCGGCCGGGCGGGTCGCGCTGAACTACTCGACCGAACTGTGGGTCCTGCCTCGGCGCGGCGAGACCACGTGAGGTCCGACGGTCGAGGGCCGGATCCGGCGGGTCGTCGCCTCGCCGTACCGGGCCTCGACCGCATCCGCGACGTGGTCGCGCGCCATGAACCGGACGCGGTGCCCGAGCACGAACTGCGCGAGTCGTGGCAGGCCGCGACGGCGCTGATCCTGGCCCCCGGAGGCACCGGCCCGCAGGTCGCGCTGATCGAACGCGTCCAGCGCGCCGGCGATCCCTGGTCCGGCCACATGGCGCTGCCGGGCGGCAAGCGCGACGCGGACGACCCCGACCTCGCCGCCACGGCGGTGCGTGAGACGCGCGAGGAGGTCGGTATCGCCCTCCAGCACCCCGCGGGCCGGCTGGACGACCACCGCGGGCGCCGGAACGCCGGGCTCGTCGCCACCTACGTGTTCGTGCTCGAGGACCGGCCGGCGATGACGCCGCACCCGGACGAGGTCGCCGACGCGCTGTGGGTGCCGCTGACCACCCTGCTGGATCCGGCCAGCGCGGTCACCCACCGCCTCGCCGAATACCCGGAGGCGTTTCCCGGCGTGTCGGTCGACGGCCGGGTCGTCTGGGGGCTCACCCACCAGACGCTGGCCACGTTCCTCGGGATCTTCGGCCTCGAGCTGCCGGCTCCGCCGTGAGCGGCGCCTGGCGGACGCTGACCGCGGTCGTCGCGACCGTTGCCGGCCTGTGGCTGGTGCTCGTGGCGGCCGCATGGTCGTTCCAGCGACACCTGATCTACCTGCCCGACCGAGGCGCGCCGCAGCGGCCGCCCGGTGTCGAGGAGGTCACGCTGCCCACGCAGGACGGGCTCGAGTTGGCGGCCTGGTGGGTCCCGGCCGACGGCGAACCGGTCTCCGTCGTGCTGGCCGTTCCGGGCAACGCCGGCAACCGTGGGTTGCGGTTGCCGCTGGCCACGGGCCTCGCCGAGCGTGGGCACGCCGTGCTGTTGCTCGAGTACCGCGGCTACGGCGGCAACCCCGGCAGGCCCGACGAGGAGGGCCTCGTGACGGACGCGCGTGCGGCGCGGGAGCACCTCGCGGATCGCGAGGAGGTCGCGGACCTGCCGGTCGTCTACCTCGGGGAGTCGATCGGCACCGGCGTCGCTGCCGCGCTGACGGCCCTGTCACCGCCGGACGCGCTGGTGCTGCGCTCCCCGTTCCCGTCGCTGGCCACGGTCGGCCGTCACCACTACCCGTTCCTGCCGGTGAGGACGCTGCTGCGGGAGCGCTTCGAGACGCGCAGCCACCTCGGCGGCTGGGCCGGCCCGACCTTGGTGGTCGCCGGTGAGGCGGACGGCATCGTCCCACCGGAGCTGTCCGACGAGATCGCCACGCTCACGGAGGCCGAGCGGTTGTGGCTGCCCGGCGTCGACCACAACGACAGGGAGCTGCTCGACGGCGGCCGCTACCTCGACGCCGTCGACCGGTTCGTCCGCGACCACACGTGAGCCGAGGTTCAGCGGCAGGTGCCGCTGCGCCCATCAGCCGCGGTTCTGCCGCCTTCCTTCAGCATTCGGCCGGGCTGGCAGGGCACCTCGCCGGTTGGCGTGTCGCACCCCCGGCGTAGGGTGGATGTTCCGAGTCGGGGGCGGCACGGGAGGCCGCCATGGCCGACAACAGCATCGAGACAGCGTCCTTCAGCGAGCCGGACGCGGGGGTGTCGCTGGCGGATGCGGCGGTGATCACCCAGCGCGAGCTGGGCTGGGAGCAGCTGTTCGCACACGCCCGCACCCTGGGCGGCGACCCGGCCCTGGCACCGCTGAGCGATCACGACGTCGAGGTGGCCCTGCACGCCCGCGCCGGCGAGCTCACCATCGCGCTCGCCCGGCTGTTCGACCTGCTGGCCGAGTTCGTGGTCCGCGGCATCTGGGCCGACCAGGGCTGCCGCACGCCGGGCACCTGGCTGTCGTGGAAACTCGGCCTGGGCGCCTCGACCGCCCGCGAATGGGTCCGCGTCGCCCTGCGGCTGCGTGAGCTGCCCACCATCCGGGCCGCTTCGCGGCCGGCACCCTGTCCTACTCCAAGGTCCGGGCCCTGACCCGCATCGCCCTGCCCGACGCCGAAGCGTGGCTGCTCGAGTGGGCCGACCGGGCCACCGCCGCCGAACTCGAACACCTGGCCCGCGGGCTGCGCACCGCCCAGCGCCCCCACCAGCTCGCCGACGAACCCGACCCCGCCGGCTGGGCGTGGCGCACCCGCCAACGCCCCGACGGCATGGCCGAGCTGACCATCACCGGCCCCGCCGAAGCCATCGCCGAACTCGAAACCCGCTGCCGCCGCGCCGCCGCAACCGCCGCCGCAGAAACACCCGACGGCAGCGCTTCCGCAGAAACGGACCCGGATGGCAGCCGCAGCGCTTCCGCGGAGACGGACGGCGGCGGCAGCGCTTCCGCAGAGGCGGACCACCATGGCAGCGCTTGCGCGGAGACCGACGAGCCGGCCGACCGGCTGCCGTGGCCGACCGGCCCGCAGCTGGCCCGCACGCTGGCCGACGCGGTCATCGCCGGCACCGCCAACGGCCCACCCGACACCACCGGCCTCGACCGCCACACCCTGGTCCTGCACACCCCCGCCGACGCCCTCGCCCCACCATCCGAACCCGCCCCCACGCCCGTGCCCGTCCGCGACCCCGACGGCCGGCTACGCACCCTCGACCGTCGCGTACTACGCCGCTTGGCCTGCGAAGCCGGCATCGTGCTCGCCATCACCGGCCCCGACCACCAGCCCCTCGACCTCGGCCGCCGCCGCCGCGCCCTGTCCTCCGCCCTACGCCGCGCCATCCTGCTGCGCGACCACCACCGCTGCCGCTTCCCCGGCTGCACCACCACCCGCAACCTGCACGTGCACCACATCCGCCACTGGGCCGACGGCGGCCCCACCGACCGCGCCAACCTCATCACCCTGTGCGCCCACCACCACCGCTACCTGCACCAGCAGGCCGACACCGCCCGGAACTGGCACATCACCATCCGCCCCGACGGCCACCACACCTTCCACCACCCCGACGGCCACCAGATCCCCCACGCCGGCTCCACCCCCGCCATCACCACCGCCGCCGCGGCCCACCCGAGCACCGCGGCCGGCACCGTCACCGTCGGGGCAGACGGCCGGCCGCAACCCGGCGACCCGACGCCGACCCTGACCTCGCCGGCAGCCCCCGCGATCGATCCGTCCCGGCCGCTCGCCCCGCTCGAATGGGACGGCCCCGGCCACTACGACCTCGACCTCGCCGTCGCCGTACTCCAACAACACCTCGACCGCATCGCCACCTTCGACGACCTCCTCGCCGCCTGAGCAACGTCCGTCACGTCCGTCACGTCCGCGACGACCGCTCGTGACGTGCTGCCCTGCACCCTGCTTTCGCGCTGGGTGGAGTGGCCGCATGCCTCGCCGGCGCTCTCGGGCCCGAGTGTCCGACTGATCGGCGTCAACGAGCACCGCAGACCCGGCGAGTTCTCGAGATCGCGCGATGCCGGCCCGAGCCGCCACGACCTGGGACTGGATAGTGTTCCGGCACGACGGAGGGGGCGCACGTGCGCTATGGGCGAGAACGACTGCAGGCGGGCCGCCACAGAGCCATCGTGGTGCTGCTGCTCGTGCACATACCGGTGCTCTGGGTCTTCGGCGCCCGGGCCGACTGGTCGTTCTCCCACGTCGCGGCCGAAGTGATCCTGCCGTTGCTCGGGTTCGCCGCCGCAGCGTGGTACGGCCGACACC
>NZ_JBGUAX010000022.1 GCF_041821065.1 Egicoccus sp. AB-alg2
GGTGGGTTCCCGCGGCGACCTACTCTCCCACCGGGTTGCCCCGGCAGTACCATCGGCGCTGGAGGGCTTAACTTCCGGGTTCGGAATGTTGCCGGGTGTGTCCCCTCCGCTACGGCCACGGGAAACTTGAAAGTTTCGGGTGTTCGTGAGCTGTTGGATAGCGAGCGCGAGCGGTACGGCAAGTCCTCGGGCTATTAGTACCGGTCAGCTGCACCAGTTGCCTGGCTTGTACTTCCGGCCTATCGACCCAGTCGTCTACTGGGGCCCTTACCCCCTTTGTGGGGTGGGTGATCTCATCTCCAGGTGGGCTTCGCGCTTAGATGCCTTCAGCGCTTATCCACACCGCACGTCGCTAACCGGCCGTGCTCCTGGCGGAACAACCGGCACACGAGAGGTGCGTCCACCCCGGTCCTCTCGTACTAGGGGCAGCTCCTGTCAAATCACCTGCGCGCGCAGCGGATAGGGACCGAACTGTCTCACGACGTTCTGAACCCAGCTCGCGTACCGCTTTAACGGGCGAACAGCCCGACCCTTGGGACCTGCTCCAGCCCCAGGATGCGATGAGCCGACATCGAGGTGCCAAACCCTGCCGTCGATATGGACTCTTGGGCAGGATCAGCCTGTTATCCCCGGGGTACCTTTTATCCGTTGAGCGACGGCGATTCCACTCTCCACCGTCGGATCACTAAGCCCGTCTTTCGACCCTGCTCGACATGTCTGTCTCGCAGTCAAGCTCCCTTGTGCCTTTACACTCAACGACCGATTGCCGACCGGTCTGAGGGAACCTTTGGGCGCCTCCGTTACCTTTTGGGAGGCAACCGCCCCAGTTAAACTGCCCGCCAGGCACTGTCCCTGATCCGGATCACGGACCGAGGTTAGGAACTCAGCACGTCAAGGGTGGTATTCCAAGGATGGCTCCACCAGCACTGGCGTGCCAGCTTCACAGCCTCCCACCTATCCTGCACGTGACGTACCAAGCTCCAATACCAAGCTACAGTAAAGGTCCCGGGGTCTTTCCGTCCTGCTGCGCGTAGCGAGCATCTTTACTCGCAATGCAATTTCGCCGAGTCTCTGGTTGAGACAGTGCCCAAGTCGTTACGCCATTCGTGCAGGTCGGAACTTACCCGACAAGGAATTTCGCTACCTTAGGACCGTTATAGTTACGGCCGCCGTTTACTGGCGCTTGGCTTCGAAGCTTCGCCTTGCGGCTAACCTCTCCGCTTAACGTTCCAGCACCGGGCAGGCGTCAGAGCGTATACATCCACTTACGTGTTCGCACGCTCCTGTGTTTTTGGTAAACAGTCGCTTGGGCCTGGTCACTGCGGCCCCAAACAGCTTCCCGACGCAAGGTCGGTAACCGTCCGGGGCGCCCCTTATCCCGAAGTTACGGGGCCAATTTGCCGAGTTCCTTAACCAGAGTTTGCTCGATCGCCTCGGTATTCTCTACCTGACCACCTGTGTCGGTTTGGGGTACGGGCACCCTCACAACTCCCTAGACGCTTTTCTTGGGAGCATGGCATCGATGGCTTCCACAAAGTGTCGACATCACGTCTCAGCCTTGGTGTGGTCCGGATTTCCCTGGCCCACGGCCTACACGCTTGTCCCGGGACGACCAACGCCCGGGTCCACCTAGCCTTCTCCGTCACGCCATCGGTGACCTACTGGCTCCAGGGTCCCGGATCCGTAGACCCGGTTAGCTGAAACGTTCGGTTGTTGACGCGGTGAAGGTGGTACCGGAATATCAACCGGTTGTCCATCGGCTACGCCTCGCGGCCTCGCCTTAGGTCCCGACTTACCCTGGGCGGATGAACCTTCCCCAGGAACCCTTGGTCAATCGGCGGGGGAGTTCCTCCCTCCCCTTTCGCTACTCATGCCTACATTCTCACTCGACACGCATCCACCACTGGGTTACCCCGCAGCTTCACTCGCGTGTCGACGCTCCCCTACCACCCCAACCAGCTTTCGCTTGTGTGGTTGAGATCCGCAGCTTCGGTGCCTGGCTTAGCCCCGTTACATTATCGGCGCAAGAACACTTGACCAGTGAGCTATTACGCACTCTTTCAAGGATGGCTGCTTCTAAGCCAACCTCCTGGTTGTCTCTGCGTTCTCACATCCTTTGCCACTTAGCCAGAACTTTGGGACCTTAGCTGGCGGTCTGGGTTGTTTCCCTCTCGAATACGGAGCTTATCCCCCGCATTCTCACTGCCGTGCTCTCACTTGCCGGTATTCGGAGTTTGCCTGAGTTCGGTAAGCTTTTAGGCCCCCTAGCCCAAACAGTGCTCTACCCCCGGCAAGAAACACACGACGCTGCACCTAGATGCATTTCGGGGAGAACCAGCTATCACCAAGTTTGATTGGCCTTTCACCCCTATCCACAGGTCATCCGAGCAGTTTTCAACCTACAACGGTTCGGGCCTCCACGAGGTCTTACCCTCGCTTCACCCTGCCCATGGATAGATCACTTGGTTTCGGGTCTAGCGCCGCCGACTCAAATCGCCCTGTTCAGACTCGCTTTCGCTTCGGCTTCCCCACACGGGTTAACCTTGCCAGCGACGGCTAACTCGTAGGCTCATTCTTCAAAAGGCACGCCGTCACACCCCACAAGGGGACGCTCCGACGGTTTGTAAGCACACGGTTTCAGGTTCTCTTTCACTCCCCTCCCGGGGTACTTTTCACCGTTCCCTCACGGTACTGGTCCGCTATCGGTCACCGAGGAGTGTTTAGCCTTATCAGGTGGTCCTGACAGATTCGGACGGGATTTCACGGGCCCCGCCCTACTCGGGTGCGACTGAATGGAGATCCGTCATGCTTCACGTACCGGGCTATTACCGTCTCTGGCCAGGTTTTCCACCCTGTTCCGCTACACGCGAATTTTGTAACTCCACGGAAGTCCGGCAGAACTTCCAACAGCCGTCCCACAACCCCGCACACGCAACGCCTGCCGGCTTGACACGTGCACGGTTTAGGCTGCACCCCTTTCGCTCACCACTACTCAGGGCATCACTCTTGTTTTCTCTTCCACCAGGTACTGAGATGTTTCAGTTCCCCGGGTTCCCTGTACCTGCCCTATGTATTCAGACAGGCCTGACCGGGCATGACCCCAGCCGGGTTTCCCCATTCGGACATCCCTGGATCTATGGATGGTTAGCTCCTCCCCAGGGCTTATCGCAGCTTCCCACGTCCTTCATCGGCTCTCGGTGCCAAGGCATCCACCGTGTGCCCTTGACTACTTGCCGTACAAGATGCTCGCGCTCGCTATCCAATTCTCAAAGAACACCCACACCCACCGAAGCGCACCAGCCAACCCTCAAAGGCTGCGGTATACGGCACCGGCAGATGCACACTGAAAGCGGTGTCGCTCTCAGAGCTGCACAGGGCACGACAGACCATCACGACGCTGAACCGGCCGAACGTCACACCCCACAAAAGGGCTCCCGCACGACCGTCAACACCGAAGATGCTGACCAACCAGTGGTTCACGAAACCACCCACACACCGCCAGCACGAACGGCTGACGCGTGGCAGGAAGCTCCAGAAAGGAGGTGATCCAGCCGCACCTTCCGGTACGGCTACCTTGTTACGACTTCGTCCCAATCGCCAGTCCCACCTTCGACGGCTCCCCCCCATACGGGTTAGGCCACCGGCTTCGGGTGTTACCGACTTTCATGACGTGACGGGCGGTGTGTACAAGGCCCGGGAACGTATTCACCGTGGCGTTGCTGATCCACGATTACTAGCGACTCCGGCTTCACGCAGTCGAGTTGCAGACTACGATCCGAACTGAGACCGGCTTTTTGGGATTCGCTCCCCCTCACGGGATCGCAGCCCTCTGTACCGGCCATTGTAGCATGTGTGCAGCCCTGGACGTAAGGGGCATGATGACTTGACGTCATCCCCACCTTCCTCCGGTTTGACACCGGCAGTCTCCCATGAGTCCCCACCATTACGTGCTGGCAACACAGGATAGGGGTTGCGCTCGTTGCGGGACTTAACCCAACATCTCACGACACGAGCTGACGACAGCCATGCACCACCTGTACACCTCGAACGAATCCACCGTATCTCTACGGCTGAACGGTGTATGTCAAGCCCAGGTAAGGTTCTTCGCGTTGCTTCGAATTAAGCCACATGCTCCGCCGCTTGTGCGGGCCCCCGTCAATTCCTTTGAGTTTTAGCCTTGCGGCCGTAGTCCCCAGGCGGGGTGCTTAACGCGTTAGCTTCGGCACGGAGAACGTGAACAATCCCCCACACCTAGCACCCATCGTTTACGGCGTGGACTACCAGGGTATCTAATCCTGTTCGCTACCCACGCTTTCGCATCTCAGCGTCAGGAAAGGCCCAGAGAGCCGCCTTCGCCGCTGGTGTTCCTCCCGATATCTGCGCATTCCACCGCTACACCGGGAATTCCACTCTCCTCTACCTTCCTCAAGCCATGCAGTACCGGATGCAGTTCCGAAGTTAAGCCTCGGGATTTCACATCCGACTCACATGGCCGCCTACATGCGCTTTACGCCCAATGATTCCGGACAACGCTCGCCCCCTACGTATTACCGCGGCTGCTGGCACGTAGTTGGCCGGGGCTTCTTCTGGAGGTACCGTCACTTTACGCTTCTTCCCTCCTGAAAGCGGTTTACGACCCGAAGGCCTTCTTCCCGCACGCGGCGTGGCTGCGTCAGGCTTTCGCCCATTGCGCAAGATTCTCCACTGCTGCCTCCCGTAGGAGTCTGGGCCGTGTCTCAGTCCCAGTGTGGCTGATCGAGCTCTCACTCCAGCTACGCGTCGTCGCCTTGGTGAGCCATTACCCCACCAACAAGCTGATACGCCGCGAGGCCGTCCGATACCGCCTGAACTTTCCCGAAACCACCATGCAGTGGCAACGGAACATCCGGTATTAGCCACGGTTTCCCGCGGTTATCCCGAAGTACCGGGTAGGTTCCTCACGTGTTACTCACCCGTTCGCCGGTTTCCACCCACCGAAGTAGGCTTCGTCCCTCGACTTGCATGTGTTAAACCCGCCGCCAGCGTTCGTCCTGAGCCAGGATCAAACTCTCCATTGAAAAACCTAACCATCAAGGCAGGT
>NZ_JBGUAX010000023.1 GCF_041821065.1 Egicoccus sp. AB-alg2
CGCCGCCGAGCGCGGCTACGTCGACGCGGTCATCGAACCCTCGCGCACCCGCGTCGAACTGATCAAGGCGCTGCGGTTCACCCGCACCAAGCGCGAGCAGCGGCCCGCCCGCAAGCACGGCAACATCCCGCTGTGATGGCCAGCCGCCGACGCGAAGGGCCCAGCTGATGGACACCCGCATCGAGGTGCTGCACGGCGCGCCGAGCCCCGAGGAGCTCGCGGCCCTCGTCGTGGCGTTGACGCCGGTGGCCTCCACGCCCGCGGCTGACGAGGCCCCGGGCGGCGAAGGTCGGCAGGTCCGGGTGCCCGCCTGGACGCGTGCGGCGCTGCTCGAGGGGGTCGGCGGATCGCTGGCCGTGCGGCCCACCGATCTGGCACGTCACCCCAGCTGACCGGGCCATCCGCCGCCCCGAAGCGACGAGCGGAACGACCAACGACGAAGGGCGGCCCATCGGGCCGCCCTTCTCGCATCGTTCCATCGCCGGATGGCGCGCCGTTACTGGTCGGCGCCGTCCTCGGTGGCGTCCTGCGCCTCGCTGTCGGCCTCGTCGCCGTCACCGCCGGCGGCCGGGAGCTCCTCGTCCTCGGCCGGGGCGGTCGGGTCGGCGCCCTCCTCGGGCATCTCGCCGATGTCGGCACCGGCCTCCTGCGCCTCCTCCTCGGTGGCGTAGACGGTGACCGTGGCTTCCATACCCGCCGCCCGGTGGCCGGGGACGTTGCAGATCACCGTCCACTCGCCCGGGAACAGCTTGACGACCCCCTCGCCGGTCTGGCCGCCGTCGGCCTCGGGGATCTCCGAGCCGTCGGCCGCGCCCAGGAACTCCGCGTTGTGGTAGGCGTCGCTGACGTTCTGCACCGTGACCGTGACGTCGCCGGTGACGGCCGTGCCCTCGATGTTGTCGAAGAAGAAGTTGCCCATGTCCATGGAGATCTGGCCGCCCGGCCCGACCGGCTGGATCGGGTCGAAGCAGTCGGAACCCTCGGGGCACTCCACCGACTCCGCGGCGATGGCACCGTCGGGCACCGGCGAGCAGCCGGCGACCGCCAGCCCTGCGGCGGTGACCAGTCCCAGCGTGACGCGACGCACGAAGGCTCCTTCAAGCACGTACGAGGAGAACCCGGCCCCGACCCGGGCGCGAGTGGCGGCAGCGTACCCGTGCGCGCGGTCCGGCAGCGAACCGGCGCGCACCCCGACGGACCGCCCTACTCGACGGTGAGCGTGCCCCGCATCGAGGACTCGTGTCCCGGGATCGTGCACACGAAGGGGTGGTCGCCCGGTTCCAGTTCGAGGCTGCCCTGGGCGCTCTCGCCGGGGCCGCACTCGGCGACGAGCGTGCGCTCGTCACCCACCACGAGGTTGTGGTTGACGCGTTCCTCGCACTGCAGTTCGAACACGATCTCGCCGGCCGGGGCGGACAGGGCCGGCGGATCCCACTGCAGCGTGTCCGTGCCCACGACCCGGAGCACGCCGTCGTCATCGGGCGTTCCCACGGCCGAGGGGTCGACCGGTGTGTCGTCGGCCGCGCCGGGGGACCCGCCGCAGCCCGCCAGCAGCGTGGCGGCGGCGAGGACGGCGAGGCTCGTGCTGCGCAGGCGGAACACCGGGGTCCTTTCGACGACGTCCGGTCGACCGGCGCCAGACCGAGCCGTGTGAGCGCACGACGGGATGGTCGGACGGCGGGTGGGAACACCAGTGTCCCCCGGTCCCGCCGGACGCGCGAATCGGGGCGGCGTGGCCACCGGCGGACGCGCGAGTGAGTCGGCGCCCGCGGGTCACTAGCATTCGCCGCCAGTCCTCCTGTCTCCAACGTCGAGGTCGAGAGTCGTGTTCGACGCCGTGCTGGTCGCCAATCGCGGCGAGATCGCGATCCGA
>NZ_JBGUAX010000024.1 GCF_041821065.1 Egicoccus sp. AB-alg2
GTGAACTTGCCCCGCTTCTCCGGACACCTGCGCTGTGTCGGGGCACTATGGGCCCCGGGAGAGGAGAAGCCATGCCAGCCCCGTATCCGGAGGAGTTCAAGCAGCGCGCGATCGCGCTGGTGCGTGAGGAGGGCCATCCGGTCGCCCGGGTCGCCCGGGAGCTGGGCATCGCCGAGTCCGGGCTGCGCCGCTGGCTGGCCAGTCACGCGGTCGACGCCGGTGAGCGTGACGGGTTGACCTCGTCGGAGCGCAAGGAGCTGACCGAGCTGCGCCGTGAGGTGCGCACGCTGCGGATGGAGCGTGAGCTGCTCTCTCGCGCCGCGGCCTTCTTCGCCCAGGAGAACGTCCTGCCGAAGAAGTGATCTTTCGCTTCATCGAGGCGGAGAAGGCCGACTTCCCGATCCGGTTCGCCTGCCGGGTGCTGGGCGTGTCCCCGTCGGGGTTCTACGCCTGGCGGCACCGGCAACAGCATCCGGCCGCGCGCACGCTGGCCGACGCCAGGTTGACCACGACCATCGCCGCCATCCATGCGGCCTCGCGCGGGACCTACGGCGCACCGCGGGTGCACGCCGAGCTTCGGCTTGGACGCGGCATCCGGGTGGGCCGCAAACGCATCGCCCGACTGATGCGCAACGCGCAGCTGGAGGGCGTCACACGCCGCCGCAGACGCGGCTGTACCCGCCGCAACCCGGCCGCGCTCGCGTCCGATGACCTGGTCAACCGGCAGTTCACCCCGGCCGGTCGCGACCAGCTGTGGGTCGCCGACATCACCCAACACCCCACCGACGAGGGCTGGGTCTACCTCGCGGTCGTGATCGACGCGTTCTCCCGCCGGGTGGTCGGCCACGCTATTGCCGACCACCTGCGCAGCGAGCTGGTCGTCGACGCGCTCGAGACCGCGATCTGGCGCCGCCGGCCGGCGCCTGGCTCCGGGCTGATCCACCACGCCGATCACGGCACCCAGTACACCTCATGGGCGTTCGGGCAGCGGCTTCGCCACGCCGGCCTGCTCGGCTCGATGGGCAGCGTCGGCGACGCGCTCGACAACGCACTGGCCGAATCGTTCTTCGCCTCGCTGCAGACCGAACTGCTCGACCGCCGGCGCCGCTGGCCATCCCGCCGGGAGCTGGCCTCGGCCGTGTTCGAATGGATCGAGTGCTTCTACAACCCCCTCAGACGTCACTCGGCCCTCGACTACCGCTCGCCCATCGAGTACGAAGAACACCGCCGCACCGCCCCCGCGGAAGCGGCATGACCGCTACACCGTCCCCGTCCACCGAAGCGGGTCAACTTCA
>NZ_JBGUAX010000025.1 GCF_041821065.1 Egicoccus sp. AB-alg2
CGATGGCCAAGGAGAAGTTCGAGCGGACCAAGCCGCACATGAACATCGGCACGATCGGTCACGTCGATCATGGCAAGACGACGTTGACGGCGGCGATCACGAATGTGTTGCACAAGCACAATCCGAATGTGCAGTCGATGGCGTTCGATGCGATCGACAAGGCGCCTGAGGAGCGTGAGCGTGGGATCACGATCAACGTGTCGCACGTGGAGTACGAGACGGATGCGCGCCATTATGCGCATGTGGATGCTCCGGGGCACGCGGACTACGTGAAGAACATGATCACGGGTGCGGCGCAGATGGATGGCGCGATCCTGGTGGTGTCGGCGGCGGATGGTCCGATGCCGCAGACGCGTGAGCACGTGTTGTTGGCGCGTCAGGTGGGGGTCCCGAAGCTGATCGTGGCGCTCAACAAGGTCGACATGGTCGATGACGAGGAGCTGCTCGAGCTGGTGGAGATGGAGGTCCGGGAGTTGTTGGACTCCTATGACTTCCCGGGTGATGACACGCCGGTGGTGCGGGTTTCCGCGTTGAAGGCGCTCGAGGGTGATGAGTCGTACGAGGCGTCGATCATGGAGTTGATGGGCGCGGTCGACGAGTACTTCGAGGAGCCGGAGCGGGCGCTGGACAAGCCGTTCATCATGCCGATCGAGGACGTGTTCTCGATCACGGGGCGTGGCACGGTGGTCACGGGCCGGATCGAGGGTGGCAAGGTCAACGTGGGTGACACGGTCGAGATCATCGGCTTGAAGGACACCACGTCGACCACGGTCACGGGTGTGGAGATGTTCCGCAAGTTGCTCGATGAGGGTCAGGCGGGCGACAACGTGGGTGTGCTGCTTCGTGGCACGAAGAAGGAGGACGTCGAGCGCGGTCAGGTGTTGGCGGCGCCGGGGTCGATCACGCCGCACACCGATTTCGAGGCGCAGGTGTACGTGCTCTCCAAGGAGGAGGGTGGTCGTCACACGCCGTTCTTCAACAACTACCGGCCGCAGTTCTACTTCCGGACGACGGATGTGACCGGTGCGGTCACGTTGCC
>NZ_JBGUAX010000026.1 GCF_041821065.1 Egicoccus sp. AB-alg2
TTGGGTGGGGCGATGTCGCACGCGACCAAGTCGGGCGTGGCGCACTTCGCCGCCGAGGACGAGGAGAGCTGCCTCGAGGACGTCAAGTACCTGCTGAGCTTCCTGCCCGCGAACAACCTCGAGCTGCCGCCGGTGGTCGACACCGGCGACGACCCCGACCGGCTGATCCCGGAGCTGGACGCGTTCGTGCCCGACAGCTCGAACCAGCCCTACGACGTGCGCGACATCGTGCGTCACGTGGTCGACGACGGCGAGTTCCTCGAGGTGCACCAGCACTACGCGGAGAACATCGTGGTCGGTCTCGCCCGCCTGGACGGCCAGACCGTCGGGGTGGTCGGCAACCAGCCGGCGTTCCTGGCCGGCGTGCTGGACATCGACAGCTCGGAGAAGGCCGCACGGTTCGTGCGGTTCTGCGATGCGTTCAACATCCCGATCGTGACGTTCGTGGACGTGCCGGGGTTCCTGCCCGGCACGGACCAGGAGTACGGCGGGATCATCCGCCACGGCGCGAAGCTGCTGTACGCCTATGCCGAGGCGTCCGTGCCCAAGCTGACCGTGATCGTGCGCAAGGCCTACGGCGGCGCCTACGACGTGATGGGGTCCAAGCACCTCGGCGCGGACGTGAACCTGGCCTGGCCG
>NZ_JBGUAX010000027.1 GCF_041821065.1 Egicoccus sp. AB-alg2
CTGGGCGGCGCGATGTCGCACGCGACCAAGTCGGGCGTGGCGCACTTCGCCGCCGACGACGAGGAGTCCTGTCTCGAGGACGTCAAGTACCTGCTGAGCTTCCTGCCCGCGAACAACCTCGAGCTGCCGCCGGTGGTCGACACCGGCGACGACCCCGACCGGCTGATCCCGGAGCTCGACACGTTCGTGCCCGACAGCTCGAACCAGCCCTACGACGTGCGCGACATCGTGCGTCACGTGGTCGACGACGGCGAGTTCCTCGAGGTCCACCAGCACTACGCGGAGAACATCGTCGTCGGCCTCGCGCGTCTGGACGGCCAGACCGTCGGGGTGGTCGGCAACCAGCCGGCGTTCCTGGCCGGGGTGCTGGACATCGACAGCTCGGAGAAGGCCGCACGGTTCGTGCGCTTCTGCGACGCGTTCAACATTCCGATCGTGACGTTCGTGGACGTGCCGGGATTCCTGCCCGGCACGGACCAGGAGTACGGCGGGATCATCCGCCACGGCGCGAAGCTGCTCTACGCCTACGCCGAGGCGTCCGTGCCCAAGCTGACCGTGATCGTGCGCAAGGCCTACGGCGGCGCCTACGACGTGATGGGGTCCAAGCACCTCGGCGCGGACGTGAACCTGGCTTGGCCC
>NZ_JBGUAX010000028.1 GCF_041821065.1 Egicoccus sp. AB-alg2
GTCATCCGTGCCTGCAAGGAACTCGGCGTGCGCAGCGTCGCCGTGTACTCCGAGGTGGACCGTGACGCGCCGCATGCGCGGTTGGCCGACGAGGCGTATCTGCTGGGGCCGACCGCGGCGTCGGAGTCGTACCTCAACATCGAGCGGATCCTGGACGTCGCCCGCGAGGCGGGCGTCGACGCGATCCATCCCGGCTACGGGTTCCTGTCCGAGAACGCGGACTTCGCGCAGGCGGTGGCGGACGCCGGGCTGACCTTCGTGGGTCCGCCGCCGGAGGCGATCCGGCAGATGGGCGACAAGCTGTCGGCTCGGGCGGTCGCGCTGGCGGCCGGCGTGCCGGTGGTGCCCGGCACGCAGGAGCCGACCGACGACCCCGAGGTGGCGATCCGCTTCGGCGAGCAGCACGGCTACCCGGTCGCGGTGAAGGCGATGTTCGGCGGCGGCGGGCGCGGCATGAAGGTCGTGCACGACGCCGCTCAGATGCGTGAGGCGCTGGAGGCGGCCCAGCGCGAGGCCAAGGCCGCGTTCGGGCGGGGCGAGTGCTA
>NZ_JBGUAX010000029.1 GCF_041821065.1 Egicoccus sp. AB-alg2
GGCGTGGCCGTTCTCGGGGTCGAAGAAGTGCAGGTGTTCGGTCTTGAACCCGATCTCGATCTGGGAACCGACCTTGGGCGGGTTGCCGGGCTCGGCCCGGGCGGTGAAGGTCTGCCCGCCGGTCTCGGCCTGGCGCTTGAGGTCCTCGAACGCTTCTTCGTCGTCGATCGCCTCACGCATGTCGTCGGACACGATCGGGGGCGAGTCGGTGCGGAAGTGGACCAGCATCTCCGCACCCAGCATCTCCACCAGCGTGACCTCCCGGCCCCGCCAGATCTGATCCGGCGCGACCTCGTCGGCCGGGGCGAAGTGCTCGGGCCGCAACCCGATCGCGACCTGCCCGCCATCGCGCTGGGCCGCCCCCGGATACTGCTCCAACGCCGCGTCCGGAACCCGCAGCCGGGTCTGGCCCCGATCCAGCTCGATGAACACCTTGCCGTCGTCCTTGACCAGCGTGGCCTGGGCGATGTTCATCGACGGTGAACCGATGAACCCGGCCACGAACAGGTTGTCGGGCCGGTCGTA